>JAHEEJ010000149.1 GCA_024640705.1 Deltaproteobacteria bacterium | reverse complement strand
GCGTCTGCCGCAAAAGTACCGCGCACTCGCGGAGGTCCAGGTACCGCCCAGTTGGATTGCGCTGCCGTTCGCCCTGCTGACCTTCGGCTTCGGTGTGGCGACCAACACTTTGGGGCCGACGGGCAAGATCCACGCCTTCTACAACCCCACCACGCTGATCATCGTCTGGAACCTGATCGCGATCGCGCTGATCGCCGCGCGCCACTTCGTTCCACAGCACGTGAGCGGCCAGCTCTCGGATGGCTTCGCGGCGTTTCTGGCGCTCGCCGCGCGGGGCTGGCGGCGGGCACAGCGCGCAGAAGATCCGGCCGGCAGCGATTTCGAGATCCGTGCGGCGTTGATCCGCGAGCATCAGAAGGCGTTCTCGGACGCGATCTTCGCGCGCTCGGGGGCGCTGCTCAGCGCGGGCTCGCTCGCGTTCACGAGCGGCGTGTTGGTGGGGATGTATCTGCGCGGCGTGGCCTTCGGCTACAACGTCGTCTGGCAGAGCACGCTCGTGCAGACGCCCGCGGCGGCGCTCGATTGGCTCGAGGTGCTGTTCTTTCCGGCGCGCTGGCTGGCTCCCGGCAGTTTCCCCAATCTCGCCGCCGTCGAGCAGCTGGCGACACCGAACGGCACGCCGGCGGGACCCTGGATCCACTGCTTCGCGGTCACGGCGCTCGTCTACGCGTTGTTGCCGCGGCTGGCCGTGCTCTTCTGGCAGCAGTGGCGGGCGCAGCGCGCGGCCGCACGCGCGCAACTCGATCTCTCGGAGCCCTACTTCGAGCAACTCTTTCGCGGCGGCCGCCCCGCCGCGGCGGATTTCGATCGCGTCGCACTCGAGGGTTTTGCACTCGACGCCAACCAATACGCGGTGCTGGCGTCGCTGGAAGCTGGGCTGATCGAAGCGGATCTGCGCTCTCGTGAACGCGGCGTCTTCGCGTTGCGCGACACCCTGCCAAAACGCAACCGCTGGTATCCGGAGTGGAAGCGCGTCGTCGAAGACGGTTGGCGCGACGCGTTCCCCGAGGAAGACCGCCCGCGTTTCCTGGCACTCGACTCCGCTGATTTCCACGCGGCGCTCGCGCGTTCGAAACAAAGCAGTAACGCGTTTGCGTCGGAGCTGATCGGCCTCGAACTGGCTGCGTTCGAAGCGTACTGGCCGCTCGAGCCCGTCTCCGACAGCTGGTTTCGAGCGCTCACCCAGGGTGGACTGCCGCAACTCTCCAACGAGGCGCGCACGCAGTTCTTCGCGGATGCGGCCGCGCACCTCGGTTTGCCCGACGGCTTCTTGTCCGACTTGCGGCGCGACCTGAAGGCGACGGCGCGCGAACTCGAGCGATTCTGGTTGCACGTCGGCTTGCGCGTGATTCCGGGCGTTGCCGTCGGAACCCTCACGCTCGGCATCGCGGCGCCGTTCATCGGCGGCCTCGTCGGCAGCGCCATCGGGCTGTCGGGTGCGGTCGCCGTGAAGGCCGGCCTCGCGGCGCTCGGCGGCGGCGCGCTCGCCGCGCACGGGCTCGGCATCGCGGGCGGCACCACCGTGTTGGTCGGAGGCGGTGCGCTGCTCGGCGGATTGGGAGGCGGCGCCCTCGCCATGCGCCACGACCCGGGCTTTGCGCGCGGGCTCAGCCCCGAGCAGGCGACGCTCTCCTCGGTGAAGATCGAGGTCTTCCTGCGCAGCGTCGTGCTGCCGCGCGACCCGGCGATCTTCCACCGCGTCGTCGAGCGCTTCGAAGCGGCCGTCGCCGAGTTCGAAGACCTGCTGCGCGATCTACCGACGCGAGAAGGCGTCACTTCGAAACAAGTCGAGCAGCACGAGAAGGCCGTCGAGATGCTTCGGCGCGCCCTGACCCGGATCGAGCGCCTCGCGCCCGAGGCCTGAAATCGCCGTCGCGTCCGATCGCGGTACCCTCCCCCATTCGAAGGATTCGGACGATGGCACTGCAGGGCAAACTCATCGGGGCGGGAATCGGCTGGTTTCTGGGCGGGCCGCTCGGCGCCGTGCTCGGGGCGATGGTCGGGCACGTATTCGCGGACGGGCCGAGCAGCAGTGCGCCGCGCATCGACCTCCCGCCGCAGCAAGATCCGCGCATCGCCCAGCAACAACGAGAACTCCACTTCGTCGCATCCCTGGTCGGCATTCTCACCGCGATGATGCGCGCCGACGGCGAAGTGCGGCCGGAAGAGGTGCGCGCGATTCGCGGCTTCTTCCGCGAGCGCCTGGGCTACCGCGGCGAGTCGGAGCAGATCGTCCGCGAGTTGATCAAGCGCTTCCTCAAACAGGGCGTGGATCTCGACGCGCTCTGCCGAGACGTGACGCGCCTGGCCGACTATCCCACGCGCCTGCTGCTGATGCGCTGCCTGTTCGACATCGCAATGGCCGACGGCCACTTCCACCCGCGGGAGCAGGCGGTGTTCGAGCGCGTCGCGAACCTGCTGGGCATCGCCGCAGAGGATCTCCCGCATTCGACGGCCTCACCGAGGGCCGACGGCGACTTCGAGATTCTCGGCGTGAAGTCCAGCGCCAGCCGCGAAGAGGTGCGCAGCGCCTATCGCGCGCTCGTCAAGAAGTACCACCCGGATCGCGTGCAACATCTGGGCGAAGAGTTCCACGAACTCGCGCAAGAGAAGTTCATCGCGATCCAGACTTCCTACGAGCGGATCTGCGCGAGCCGCGGTTGGCCCTAGGCGCCCGACCGAACGCGCACCGAAGCGGGCCGGGCCGCAACTAATCGATCTCCGTCGCCTCCGCGCCCGCCGCGCGCGCAGCTTCGAAGCGGGGATGGACGGCCGCCTCGCTGTGGCGCGTGGGCGGCATCTCGCTCTCGGCCCCCATGACGTTCTTCCAGAGGATCTCGTTCATCAGCCCCATCGGGATTCGATCCGGTTTCGAGAAGTCGATCGCGAGCGACTCCTGCGCCATCGGCGCGTCGGGGCCGTTGCGCGCGGTGAGTGAAACGGCGGGCACCAGCGCCGTGTAGGGCCGCAGGTTGGGCGTCTGGACGAACGCCGCGGACATCGGCGTGGCGAGCGCGTCGTATTTGCTCATCGGCTCCACACCCAGGATCAACTCCATCGTCCGCAGGGCCGAGACCGTCGAGTAGAAGGTCGAATCCACGGCACCCGTCTGTGTGTAGGGGCTGATCGCGAGCACGATCGAGCGGTGCCCGTCGACGTGATCGTGTCCGTCCTGGGCGTCGTCTTCCAGCACGAAGATCGCGGTGTTGGGCCAGAACGCCGAGTGGGAGACCGCTTCCACCAGCCGGCCCAGCGCCAGATCGTTGTCGGCCACCATCGCAGCGGGAGTCGGCGCGTCCGGCACCGAGCCGGAGGTGTGGTCGTTGGGCAGACACACGAATTGCATCCGCGGCATCGATCCCGCCCGCTGATAGCCCTGGAAGACCTCGAGCCAGCGATCGATGCGCACCTGGTCCATCTGGCTCAAATCCCAACCGGGATAGAGCAGATCGGTGTGGCCTTCGAGCCCGGGCATCGCCTCGTCGACGACGGGCGGATTGCCCATGTAGAAACCGAAGTTGTAATACGAGACTCCCGCGCGGGCGAGGCTGTCCCAGAGAAAGGTCTCGCCCGGCTCCTCGCCCGGGAGCCCCGCCTCTTCCGAGACGTAGCCGAGCGCGACGAAGCCACCGAAGTCGTAGGGCCGCTCGAAGTCCGCGTAGTTGAGCGGCCAGTTCTTCTGGGTGTAGGCGTTGGCGTTCGCGCCGTTCGACCAACTCCAACCGTCGGCCGACACCTCGGCGTCCGAGTAGAAGTTGTCGAAGGTAACGAAGCGCCGCGACAGTTCGTGGTGATTCGGCGTGACCGGCTCGCCGAAGAGCGCGAGGGAGGGATCGCCGTTGCCCACTTCGAGATCGCCGAAGATCTGGTCGTAGGTGCGGTTTTCCTTCAGCACGTAGATGACGTGTGTGATCGGAGACGGTTCTCCGGGCTGACTCGGAATCACGCTTCCCCGGGCGGGAGCCGGCGGGTCGTCGAAGCGGTTGTTCGAGAAGACCTGCGCGGTGTGGGCGGCGAGCTCTTGGGGCGACGGGACCGGGATGCGCGACAGCGTCCCGTGTAGGAGCGTCGGCCAGTAGACGTCGCCCTCTACCGGACCGATGCCGAGGCCCTTCATGTTCGTTGCGAAGAGCGTCTCGCCCGAGCGGTCGAGCGCGATGCCACTCGGATACCAGGCCGTCGGGATCAACCCCTCGACGCGGTCCTCATCGGCGCTGCCGGCCGGCGCCAGCGCCACCACGGCGATGTCGTTGTCACCGGCGTTGGCGACGTAGAGCGTCTGGCCGTCGGGGCTCAGCGCGAGCGCGTTCGGGCTGGCGCCGATCGAGGCCCCCGCATAGGGGCGCAGATCGATTTCGCGCAGCAATGAAGCGCGCTTGCCGTCGAGAACGCTCACACTGTCGGAGTCGGTGTTCGCCACGTAGATCTCGTCACGCGTGTGGCTCGCGAGGATCGCGCTCGGGTGGGTTCCCGTCTCGAGGGACGCCACCTGCTCGAGCAACCCGATGTCGACCACGGACACCGTGCGCGCGCCCCAGTTCGTAACGAACGCCAGCGTGCCGGCGCGGTTGAGCGCGACACCGTACGGCAAGTGCCCGACGGGAATCTCGGCGAGTTGCTCGCGGGCGGCCGGGTCCACTACGAACAGCACGTCGGCCAGATTGCCGGCCACGTAGAGCCGCGAGCCATCGGCAGACACCGCAATACCGGCCGGGTAGATCGACGCCCCGCGTTCACTCGTCAATCGGATCCGCTGCGCTTCCACGAGTGCTCCGCCTACGACATCGAATGTGTGTATGGCGCTACCGGCGCCGTCCGCCGCGTAGACGCTGCGGCCGTCGGGCGCGAAGGCGAGACCCGCGTAGAAGCTCTGCCCGTGCGCCTCTTCCCAATCCCAGGCGCCCTGCTTGTCACCGCCCTGGGCGCGAAAGGCCTGGCGCACATTCCCGTCCGCTGGATCCACCACCAGCAGCGAGTGATCGTGCAGGCCGCCGGTCAGCGCGACGAGCATCTCACCGGATGGATGCAACCCGATCGCGAGCGGCCCGGGGCCGACGTCGACCTGGCTTCCGGCGGGCGTGATCCGCCAGCCGTGGGGCGTGACCGATGTGCCATCCGGCTTCGGCCCCGCCACCAGGGTTTCGGAGCACGCGACGAGCGCCGCACACAGCGCCAGCGCCAACCAACCGACCTGCGAAACCGGTGCCCTTCCAGCAGCGCGACGGCGCCGCTCCCAACCGATGCGCGCCATGAATTCAGCCCTCCCCCACGAGTTGGGGAATCATGGGCCCTCAGCGGCCGCATCTCAAGCCGTTTTCTGCGAGGATTGTGTGGCAATCAACCGGGGCGGAAGGTGCCTCACCCCGTGTTGCGGAAATCTTCAGGCCCGGCACCACCGCGCGAGGACGACGTGCTCCGCACTGCAATGCTCTGCCTGCTGCTGGCGGGCTCGACCGCGTGGGTTTATGCGGATTCGCTGCGCTTCGACTTCGTCGGTTACGACGACCCCGAATACGTGCTCGACAATCCAGCCGTCGCGCTGGGAATTTCGCGCGGCGGGTTGCGCTACGCGCTGCGCTCGATCGACATGGGCAACTGGCAACCGCTGAACTGGTTGTCGTACATGCTCGACTACGAACTGTACGGGCTTCGAGCCGGCGGCTACCACGCGACGAACCTGATCCTCCACGTGCTGAACACGCTGCTGCTCTTTCTGCTGCTGCGCGGTATGACGCGGGCCGAATGGTCCAGCGCACTCACCGCGGCACTCTTCGGCCTGCATCCCCTGCACGTCGAGTCGGTCGCCTGGATCGCCGAGCGGAAGGACGTACTCAGCACGTTCTTCGCGCTGCTCTCGATGGCAGCCTACGCCGCCTACGCGCACCGACCTTCTCGCACGCGTTTCCTGAGCGTCAGCCTTGGCTTCGTGCTGGGCCTCATGGTCAAGCCCATGCTCGTGACCCTGCCTCTGCTCTTCCTGCTCCTCGACTACTGGCCACTCGCGCGCTGGCGGGGCAGCTTCGCGAGTGCCCGCTCGCTCGTCGCAGAAAAACTGCCGCTGCTGGCGATCTCATTCGCGTCCGGTCTGATGACGCTCGCGGTTCACCACAGCCGCGCAAGCATGCCTTACCGCATCGTCGGCCAGGAAATCGTCGGGTTCAACGCAGTCAATCTCGCGAACGCCATCGTTTCCTACATTCGGTACCTCGGGAAGACGCTCTGGCCCAGCGACCTCTCGGTCTTCTACCCGCACCCCGCCCTGACGCAGAGCGGCGGCGTGCCCCTCGAAATCTGGGAAGTTGCCCTCGCCACTGCGCTGCTCGCGCTGATCACGTTCGGCGTGTTCAAGAGCCGGCGGCCCTACGCGGTGATGGGTTGGTCGTGGTATCTGGTGAGTCTGCTCCCGGTGATCGGCATCTTCCAGACGGGCGCCCAGGCGATGGCGGACCGCTATACCTACGTTCCGCTGATCGGGATCTTCATCGCGGTCGTCTGGGCTGGCGCCGAAGCGGTGACGCGCTGGCGGCCGGGCGGCCGCAACCTCGCCCCCGCTGCGGGCGCCGCGGCCATCGTCTTGCTGGTGCTGTACGCAGCGGCCGCGCAACGCGCCGTGCAGCCCTGGCGGGGCTCTCTTTCGCTCTACGAGAACACGCTCCGGCTCAACCCGAGAAGCAATCTGATCCGCCTCAACCTCGGCAATGAGTTCGTCGAGCGCGGCGAAATCGAAAAAGGCATCGCGCAGTTCCGGACGGCTCTCGAGGTGAACCCCGATTACGTCGACGCCCACCACAACCTCGGATCCGCGCTCGCGAACAGCCGACGCTACGACGAAGCCATTGCGCACTACAACGAGGCGCTGCGCATTCGCCCGGACTACGCGATCACCCACAACCGACTCGCCGAAGCCCTGCGCGATCAGGGCCGCAGCGAGCAGGCCGCCCAGCACTTCCTACTGGCAATCGAATTCGGCCTCGAGACGCCACAGATCCATTACAACCTCGGCGATCTCCTGCGCCAGAGCGGCGATCTCCCCGGCGCCGCCGAGCATTATCGAAGAGCGCTCGAAATCAACCCCGATTACAGCGCCGCAAAGCGGGCGCTCGAGTCGTTGCATGAACGCTCGCCCTGAGTCGGCTGGCGCGCCTCATTGAAATCCAGAACTCCGAAAACACGAGCCGGCTTCGGAGACCCGCTCAGCCGAGCGCAGGTCGTCGCTGGTTCCAGTCGAGCCAGGGGCGGATGCGCTCCAGGGCGGCGCCGACGCGGTACACCGCAATGTCATCGAACGGCCGACCGACGATCTGGATGCCGCTGGGCATCCCGCTTGCGGTGAAGCCCGACGGCACGGCGAGCACCGGACAGCGGCTGAACATGTTGAACAGCATCGTCATCACCCAGCTTCCGTCGGCTGGCACGGGTGTGCCATCGACTTCGTAGTCTTCCCACGACGGCAGTTCCGCGGGAATGTCGGGGACTGCGACGGTGGGACAGACGAAGACGTCGTAGGCTTCGAGCAACGGACCGAGGTGATCGCGCCAGATGCGGCCTGCACCCAGCACGGAATTGCGAAAATCCCTCGTGGAGACGCGAGCGTTCTGCTCGGCGAAGCCCGGCGTGTAGTCGCAGACTTCGTCCCGGTGTTGCTCGATGGCGTCGGCGAAGGCGGGCGCATTCAGGTGGTCGCCCCAATGATTGGCGAGGTTCGTGGCTTCGGCCGCCCAATCGATCGCCACCTCGGATACCTCGGCACCGGTTTCGCGCAGCGCGTCGAGGGCGTCGCGGGTGTTGCGGTGAACGTCCGGCGCCAACTGGTGAAAGCCGAGATCGAACGAGTAGGCGATGCGCAGACCCTCGATGCCGTCGAGCGTCTCGGGGATCTGGACGCTTTCGCGCACACTGGCGTGATCGGCGGGGTGCTGACCCGACATTGCGTTCTGCATCAGCGCGCTGTCGCGCACGCTGCGCGTCATCGGTCCGATGTGGTTGTAGACGTCGAAGCTGGTGTTCGCGCACTCGGGGTTGCGCCCGTAGGGCGGTTTGAAGCCAACCGTGCCGCACATGGCCGACGGCATGCGGATCGAACCGCCGCTGTCCGTCCCCGTCGCGAGGGTGGTGGTGCCCGCCGCCAGCGCCGCAGCCGATCCACCCGAGGAGCCGCCCGGGGTGTTCTTCGGGTTCCAGGGGTTGCGGGTGACGCCGTGGAGCCGCGAATAGCAGACCCACGGCCAGCAGAACTCCGGGCACGCGGTACGCGCGTGAAGGATCGCACCGGCTTCGAGCAGACGCTCCACCGACGGGTTGCCGTGAGCGTCCACGTGATCGCGCAGGAACAGCGAGCCGCAAGTCGTGCGCTTGCCCGCGATCGCGGTGTCGTCCTTGACTGCGAGCGGAATGCCTTCGAGCGGTCGCGGCGCCGGGCCGTTGCCCGCGTAGCGGGCGGCGGCTTCCCGGGCCTGCTCGCGCGCCTCGTCGAAGTAGGTATCGACGAACGCGTTGACGATCGGCTCGACGCGCTCGGCGCGCGCGATCAGCGCTTCGA
>JAHEEJ010000148.1 GCA_024640705.1 Deltaproteobacteria bacterium | reverse complement strand
GCCCTGGCCGGATCGAACCCATTGGTCGCCCCCGCGAAACCCTTGGGAATCTGGCTCACGAGCACCGGCGGATCTTCAGAGTGGTCCAGGAAATGATATTCGTATCCGGGGATACACAAGTGTTCGTCGGCAATCACATCGATCGCCCGAACACCGTAACTCGTCAAATTGGCCGCCGTCGTCTGGGGCGGGATGATCCAGGCGCTGTGCGGTCCTGCAAAAAACAGATACTGGATCTTTCGATTCTTCGACAGGATCCTGAATCGCTCCAGGAGGCCGCCATAGAGCTTGCTCTTCGACGTGCCGACCTCTACGACTCCGCGATCGAAGTCGGGCTCGAAGCCCTTGGCGAACCGGAGTGAAGTCGGATCGTTCTTGCGGCTGAAGCGCGCAATGCTGCGACCCCGATTGATGAGATTGCGCGGATCCGACCGCGCTCGCACGCGAGGTTCCAGAAAGTCTCGATAGGGCTCGATCCGATCATCGGGCCCCCTGCGCAGCACGAGCGCAATGGCAACTTCGTCGAAAGGCACCCGGCGCGCTCTCCGGTTCAATGTCTCGAGGGCCGTCTGGATCTCCAACGGCAGATCCGTGGTTTCTTCCACGCTCTGCTCGATCTCTTCTCCGTCGATCAGATAGGTTCGCATTTCACCCTTGCCGATCCAGTTCTCATCCTCCGAACGGACGAAATGCGAAGCCGAGCGCCAGATCAGCGAAATGTCCTTGTAGAAGATGCGCGGAAAGATTTCGGCCTGCCCCGTTCGGTGGTTCTTCTGGACGACATAGGCGACGAAGAATCGGATGTCGGGATTCTGGCGAACGTTCGTGAGGTAGTAACGGGTATCGAAGAGATCGACCTTGTATTTCGGCGTGTAGCCGCTGGCGAGCAGGGACTCAGGATTGTCGCGCGCATCGCCCGCGCACCGGATCGGCGCACCCGAGTCGATCAGTCGGCGAAACTCACGCGCAACCTGCTGTGGCGTCTGTGTCGACGGTTGTGCGCTGGGCTCGAATTCAACCATCATCTCTTCTTCACCACTGCTCACAATGCCTGAATCGCGAAACCGAGAAACGTACTTCACCCGTTCCCACTCGACGGCACATCGGCGCCCAGTCGCTCGACACGCACTGCGCAGAATTTGAACGCGGGAATCTTTCCGTCCGGATCGACCGCGTCCGTCGTGAGCAGATTCGCCGAAGCTTCTCGAAAGTGGAACGGGATGAAGACGGCGCCCTTGTGCTCGCGGTCGGCGATGCGCGCGCGCAGCGCGATGCTGCCGCGCGGGCTGGTGACGCGAACGCGGTCGCCGTCCTCGACACCGAGTTCGCGAGCGTCGTCGGGATGAATCCCCACGAAGGCCTCGGGCTCGATCGCATCGAGCGCTTTTGAGCGGCGGGTCATCGAGCCCGTGTGCCAATGCTCGAGCACCCGGCCGGTGCTCAGCACGAGCGGATACTCGGCGTCGGGAAGCTCTTGACCGGCCACCCACTCCGCAGGAACGAACTTCGCCTTGCCGTTGGGCGTGGGGAATCCGTCGCCGAACAGGACCACGGGTCCGTCCTCATGCTCAGGGTCCGGATTCGGCCAGAGCTTGCCGGCCGCTCCTAGATTGCTGTGTCGGAGCGTCGCATAGGATGACGTCAGGCCCGCAAACTCCTCGAAGATCTGTTCGGCAGAATCGTAATGCATCGGGTAGCCCATTCGCGTCGCAACTTCGCAAATGATCTCCCAATCCAGCCGCGCCTGTCCCGGTGGCTTCAGTGCCGGTCGCCCGATCTGCACCCGGCGATCCGTATTCGTAAACGTGCCTTCCTTCTCGAAGAAGGCGCTCGCCGGCAGGATGACGTCCGCGAATTCAGCGGTCTCCGTGAGGAAGATGTCCTGCACGACCAGGAAGTCGAGATTCGCAAGCGCCTTGCGAACCTTGTTGGCATTGGGATCCGAAAGGAACGGATTCTCGCCCATGATGTACATGCCGCGAACCGAACCGTCCTGTGCACCCTTCGTGATCTCCACGACGGTGAGTCCGTTCTTGGGCGAGAGCGGCCGATCCCAGGCCCGCTCGAACTTCTCGCGAACCTCCGGGTCCTCGACCTTTTGGTAGTCGGGGTAGACCATCGGTATCAGCCCTGCGTCACTCGCCCCCTGGACGTTGTTCTGCCCCCGCAGCGGATGCAGGCCCGTACCCGGCTTGCCGATGTTTCCCGTCAACAGGGCGAGCGCGATCAGGCAGCGCGAGTTGTCCGTACCGTGGGTGTGCTGGGAGATCCCCATTCCCCAGAAGATGATCGCGGAGCGCGCCTTTGCGAATGTGATCGCGACCTCGCGAATCGTATCCGCGGGAACGCCGCAGACCTTGGTCACCTGTTCGGGCGAGTACTTCTCGACCATTTCGCGCAGGGCCTCGTAGTTCTCCGTGTGCTCCTCTACGTAGGCGCGATCGACGAGATCCTCTTCGATGATGACATGCATCATCGCGTTGTAGAATGCCACGTCAGTGCCGGGCTTGGTGCGACAGTAGAATGCAGCTTGGTCGGCGATGTCGGGCCGACGCGGATCCACCACGATCAACTTCGTACCGCGCTTGCTCGCCTCCTTGAAGAAGGTGGCGGCCACCGGATGATTGGCGGTCGTATTGGAGCCCGTGATCAAGGCCGCCTCGGCGTTGGCGATATCCCCGTAGGTCGTGGTTACTGCTCCGCTGCCGATGCCCTCGAGCAGGGCCGCCACGCTCGAGGCGTGACACAGCCGCGTGCAGTGGTCGACATTGTTCGTCCCCCAGGCCGCGCGAATCATCTTCTGGAACAGATAGGCCTCTTCGTTGGAGCATTTGGCGCTGCCAAAACCGGCGAGGGCATCCGAACCGTGGCTGTCTCGTATCCCGGCCAGTCGACTCGCGACGAGATCGAGCGCTTCTTCCCAGGTCGCCTCCCGAAATGCGGGGAGCACTTCGGCGTAATCGACGAGTCCACCGGGCTTGCGCCGGCCGTCTTGTTCACCGCTCACATCGCGAGAGATCGCGCCCTTTGGATAGCTGCTGTCTCGCCGGATCAACGGAACCGTCAGGCGCTGCTCGTGCTGCACGTAGTCCCAGCCGTAGCGCCCCTTCACACAGAGCCGCCCTTGATTGCCGGGGCTCTCGCGACCTTCGGCAAAAACAATTGCGTTGCTCTTCTGATCCACGTGGTAGGTGATTGCACAACCCACCCCGCAGTAGGGGCAGACGCTCGCGACGGGCGTGAGTTGTCCCCGCGGTCGCAGCGGCACCGAAACCGCCAAGTCGACCAGCGCGCCTGTCGGGCACGAGGCCGCGCACTCGCCACAGGAAACACAACTGCTCTCTCCCATCGGCCGGTCGAGGTCGAATGCGATCCGGGCCGCGTAACCCTTGCCGGTGCGGCCGATCACCTCGTTGCCCTGCAGGTCGTCGCAAGCGCGGATGCAGCGGTCACACAGAATGCACGCCTGGTGGTCGACGGCGATCACCGACGAACTCGAATCGGCGGGCCGGCCATCCCTCGACGGAAATCGGTCTCTGCGCGCGTCGTAGCGCTTGGCCAGCGCGAGCAGATCGTTTCCACCGATGGTCTTCTCTTTGGGGTCCCGCTCGATCGGCGGCTGGTCGCAAATGAGCAGTTCGGTCAGCGTCTTGCGGTGGGATTCGATCTCCGCCGTCGCGGTCTGAACCTCCATCCCCGGCTGGCAAGGCCGCACGCAGGACGCCACCAACAGCCGCTCGCCAACATCGACGACGCACACCCGACAGACACCCGCGGGCTCGAGGCGCGGCTCGTGACAGAGAACCGGAATCTCGATGCCCACAGATCGAGCGGCGTCCCAGATGGTGGTGCCATCGGTTACCTCGACCGCGACACCGTCGATCGTTAGTTGGATCATGATTCCGTCCAAATCCCGGCGATCCGGCAATCGAATCGACTGTCGCGATGGAACCCGCCGCTTCGTTGCAAGACCATCATCAACACCCCACAGCCGTATCGAGAACACAGATGCGCTCGCCGGGCCCGACCGGAATCGCCGCGCTACACGCCAAGGCGTGCCCGTTCAACGAGATCGAAAACGGCTTTGCGACGACATCCCCATCGAGGATTCCAATCGAGGGCTGGAAGGGTGCTAGCACATCGCCGAGCGTCCCGACCGGAACCTCGAGTTCGCTGCGTCCCATCGCCAACCGTGCCCGCCCCTGAAACTCGAGCGTCGCAGTCGCCCGCCCTTCGGATTCGCGAACGGCTTCGAGGTATTCTTCGGGTGTATTGAAGCCGCGCACAGACTGCGGATCGGGCAGCTCCTCACTGGAGAATTTTCGATAACCAAATTCCTCGAGCACCTGCAGCGGGCGCGCGCACCCCTGGGCGAGCATCGCGTCGATCCGCTTCAACGCGCTTCGCGGATACACGGCGGCCAGGGTTTGGACGTGCCCGTCGATTTCGGGTGCGGCCGCAGATCCACACGAGAGCAGCTTCTTCACAAAGGCCGCCGAGAGGAACGGGGCGTCCGTTCCCGTGACGAACGCGAAATCGGCGCGGATCTGTTCGAGTCCTTCACGAATCCCCGCGAGCGGCCCCAGCGCGGGCTCGCGGTCACGCACGACGCGAGCATCCAGCGGCGGTAGCTCGAGATCATCCGAGGCGACCACCACGACCTCGTCGACGATCGGGCGCAGAATCGACACGACGTGGGCGATCATCGGCTGTCCGCGCCACGGCAGCCAGGCTTTGTCGCGGCCCATGCGCGAGGACTTCCCGCCGCACAATACGATCCCGGCTGCGCTCACCCGTCAGTCCCGCTCATGTACGGCCGGAAAATTCTTCAGGATCGAAAGCAGCGGCCCCAATGCGACCTGCCCCAGGCCGCAGATGCTCGTGCGAGCGAGCGTCGCGTGGAGTTCCTTGAGTTCCCGGTGCTGGTCGTCGGAAATATCATCCGCGCGCTCCAACATCTTCACCGCCTTTTCGGTACCGACCCGACACGGCACGCACTTGCCACAGGATTCGTTGCGGAAGAAGCGAGTCACATTGCGCCCCGCCTCGAGCAGGTCACTGGACGCTCCGACGAACACGACAGCGCCCGAACCGAGCATCGAACCGACGGCTTCGAGCGTGCCGAAATCGATGGCCACGTCGAGTCGATCCGGCGGCAGGAAATTGCTCGAAGCGCCACCGGGCGCAAACGCGATCAACTCCTGGCCGTCGCGCATCCCTCCGCAGCGCTCCAGCAGCTCGCGGAGCGTCGTTCCCATCGGAACCAACACCACGCCGGGCCGCTCGACATCACCACTGACACTGATGAATTTGTGCCCGGCGTGATCTCCGAGCCCGAGCGAGCGCCACCACTCGACGCCGTGGTGCAGGATGCCCGTGAGGTGCGCGAAGGTTTCGACGTTGTTGAACAGGGTCGGCTTGTTCCAGAGCCCCTCGACGCCCGGGAAGGGCGGCTTGTTGCGCGGCTCTCCGCGCCGGTCCTCCATGCACTCGAGCAGCGCGGTCTCTTCACCGAGGATGTAGCCCCCGGGCGAAACGAAGACCTTCAACTCGAAATTGAAGCCGCTGCCGAAGATGTTCTGTCCGAGTGCGCCGGCCGCGTAGGCGGCGTCGATCGCAGCCTGGACCGCCACGCGCTCGGGCTCGTATTCGTGCCGGATGAAGACCCAACCGCTCTCGGCGCCGATGCAGTATCCCGCGAGCGTCATGCCCTCGATCACGAGATGGGAAAGATCGCGAAGCACCTCCCGGTCTTTGAATGTGCCGGGCTCGCTCTCGTCCGCGTTGCAGATGACATACTTGGGTGTCGCCGGCTCTTTCGCCACCAGGGTCCACTTCCTTCCGGTGGGAAACCCGGCTCCACCCATTCCCCGCAGCCCCGAATCGACGATCGTTTCGGAAAGGCCCGGCCGTTCGCTGAGGAGGGCCGCGCGCAGCGTCCCGTGGCGATCCGCGGGATCCCGATAGACTTCGGCCTCGCCCCAGTCCGGCCGTTCTCGAACCTCGGGGTCCGGGCGCCGCCCATCGACGATCGCAACGACCGCTTCCGGCTCGGTCATCGAAACGACATCGTGGCCGACACACCCAACGGGGGCGCGGTCACAGCGACCGATGCACGAAACTTCGCGGACCTCCACGTCGTCGCGTCCCGCCAGAGCGGCGCGCAGCCGCTCGGCCGCTTCGCCGCCCCCGGCCATCGCACACGAGAGGTCGCGGCACACCGCCACCTCGACGCGCTTCGGGGGCGTGCGCCGAAAGTGCGTGTAGAAGGTCGAGAGGCTCTCGAGCCGGTGCAGCGGCACGTTCAACCGCTTGGCGAGCGCAGCGAGCTCGGGCTCACTCAACCAACCGTCTCGCTCCTGGAGGAGCGTCAATTCGTGAACGAGCCCGCGCACCGCACAATCTCCCGAGTGGCATTCTGCCCCAGGATGCCCGAGTCGGGGATCCGAGGCCAACAAGCCGTTTCGATTGGGTTTTTGGCAGCCCTCTTCCGCGAAGGCTACCGGCTCAACCCGGGAACGCTCTCAGCGAGCGTAGATCCGATCTCGGCGGGAGAGCGCGATACCACCACCCCAGCGGCTTCCAGCGCGGCCATCTTGTCGCTGGCCCGCCCCTTGCCACCCGCGATGATCGCGCCCGCGTGGCCCATCCGCTTGCCGGGCGGCGCGTTCTGCCCCGCGATGAAGGCCACGACGGGCTTCTTCATCTGTCCCTGGATGAATTCGGCGGCCTCTTCCTCGGCCGAACCACCGATCTCGCCAATCATCACCACGGCCTTGGTTTCGGAGTCTTCCTCGAACAAGGCGAGGGCGTCGATGAAGGTCGTTCCGATGATCGGATCGCCGCCGATGCCGAGGCAGGTCGTCTGGCCGATGCCGAGCCGCGAGAGTTGATCCACGGCCTCGTAGGTGAGCGTGCCCGAGCGCGAAACGACGCCAACGGGGCCCGGCCGCGTGATCTCCGCGGGCATGATCCCAATTCTGCACTGCTCGGGCGTGACCACCCCGGGGCAATTCGGACCGATCAGTCGCATCGGAGAGCCCGCGAGCGCGCGCTTGGCGCGCAGCATGTCGAGCGCGGGAATGCCCTCGGTGATACAGGCCGCGAGGTCGATCCCGGCATCCGCGGCTTCGAGTATGGCGTCTGCCGCGCCGGGCGGCGGAACGAAGATCACCGACGCATTGGCTCCGGTTTCCGCCACGGCTTCGCGAACCGTATCGAAGACGGGAATCCCGTCGATCACCTGTCCGCCCTTGCCGGGCGCAACGCCTCCGACGACCGACGTTCCGTATTCGATCGAGAGCTTCGCGTGAAGCCGGCCCATTCGGCCGAGGCCCTGCACGAGCAACCGGGTTGATTTGTCACACAGAATCGACACCGTTATCTCCCCGCTACGCGGGCTGCCGCTACGGCCGCCTCTCCCGCCTCTCGCAAGGTCTCGACGGGCGTGATGTTCAAGCCGGAGTCGGCGAGAATGGCCCGCCCCTCGGCGGCACTGTTGCCCTGCAATCGCACGACGAGCGGCACCTCGAGACCCAGTTCGCTCGCGGCCGCGACGACACCTTCGGCGATCAGGTCACAGCGCACGATCCCGCCAAAGATGTTGACCAGGATGGCTTTTACCTTGGGGTCGAGCAGGATCAACTTGAACGCGTCCCGCACCTTGTCCTTGTCGGCGTCACCCCCGGCATCGAGGAAGTTGGCCGGACTTCCGCCGCAGACGCTGATCACGTCGAGGGTCGCCATCGCGAGGCCGGCGCCGTTGACCATGCATCCGATATTTCCATCGAGGCCCACGTAGGCGAGATCGATCTCTCTGGCCTCGCGCTCGCGCGCATCCTCTTCGTCCGGGTCGCGGAGCTTCACGATTTCCGGGTGACGGTACAGCGCGTTGTCGTCGAAGTTGAGCTTGGCGTCGAGTGCGATCAAATCGCCGCTCTTCGTGACGACGAGCGGGTTGATCTCGACCAGCGAAGCGTCCTTCTCGACGAAGAGCCGCATCAGTGCCTGAAGAAAGGGATCGAGCTTCGCGATCCGCTCCATCTCGAAGCCGAGACTGAATCCGATCTGGCGCACCTGATAGGCGGCGAGCCCGACATTGGGATCGACGGTGACCGTGAGAATCTTCTCTGGACTCCGCTCGGCAACCACTTCGATCTCCATGCCACCCTCGGTGGATGCGATGATTGCCAACTTCTCTGCGGATCGATCCAGGACCACCGCCAGGTAGAGTTCCGACTCGATCTCCGAACCCGCTTCGACGTAGACCTTGCGAACGACCTTGCCCTCGGGACCCGTCTGATGCGAGCGCAGGGTCATGCCGAGGATCTCGCTCGCGACGTGCTTGGCCTCGTTCGCGGATTTCGCGAGCTTGATGCCGCCCGCCTTGCCGCGCCCGCCCGCATGAACCTGCGCTTTCACGACGACGACGTCGCCCGCCAGGGTGCGGGCGGCGTCCTCCGCCTCGGCGGGCGTCGTCGCCAGCGTGCCCGCCGGAACGGGCACGCCGTACTCACGCAACAACGCCTTGGCCTGGTATTCGTGGACGTTCACAGTTTGATCTGCT
>JAHEEJ010000147.1 GCA_024640705.1 Deltaproteobacteria bacterium | reverse complement strand
ACCCTGGCAGCGCTACTACCGCCGCGACGTGCTGACGCGCTGCATCCCCAACGGCAAGCAGCACCACCTCCTCTACGCCTACTAATCCATTCGGGTCACCACCAAGGCTGCAATGCCTTGGTCCGACAGATGATTCCGCGCGATCAGCACAATCTTTGGGACACAACCGAAAATTTAGATGGCGTTGCGAAACGACGTTACTGCGCGGACATCGCCCACCCGCTAGACTGAGCGCTCGATGGATGAAAGTGACTCGCGTCGGTTCGATCTCTTTGCGCCGACCTCGGTGCACGAACTGCTCAGCGACACGCTGCGCGAGTTCGTCAGTCGCGAAGTGGAACCGCAGGCGGCTGAACACGATCGCAGCGAAACCTTCAACCACGCGCTGTTCCAGCGTGCGGGCGAATTGGGCTTCCTCGGCATCACGATCCGCGAGGAGTACGGAGGTTCCGATCTCGGGGCCACCGCGGCCGTTCAGGTCTACGAGGCGCTCTCGGGCTCGGACCCGGGCTTCGCGCTGTCGGTGCTCACCCACTCGGTTCTCTTCGCCCAGAACATCCAGATCAACGGAGAAGAGGCGCTGAAGCGCCGCATCCTGCCGCTCGCGGTTTCGGGCGAGTGGATCGGTGGCCTGTGCATGACGGAGCCCGAAGTCGGCACCGATGTGCTTGCGATGCGAACCCGCGCGCGCCGGGACGGGGACGTCTACGTGATCGACGGGACCAAGATGTTCATCACCAATGGCGGGATCGACGAGAAAACGCTCGGTGACGCCTTCGTGGTCTACGCGGCCACCGGTGAGGGCAGCATTTCCTCTTTCGTCGTCGAACGCGGGATGGAAGGTTTTCGCCTCGGTCAGAAATGCAAGGACAAACTCGGCATGCGCGCTTCTTACACGTCGGAGTTGGTCTTCGACTCCGTGCGCGTTCCGGTTGCGAATCGCCTCGGTGATGAAGGCGCCGGAAAGCTCGCGATGATGCGCAACCTGGAAATTGAACGGCTCACGCTCGCCGCCATGTCGGTTGGGATTGCGAAGCGCTGTCTCGAGGTGATGATCGCCTACGCGAACGAGCGCAAGACGTTCGGTGTCCCGATTCGACAACACGGCCAGATCCAACGCTACATCGCCGAGAGCTTTTCCGAGTATCGCGCCGCGCGGGTGCTCGTTTACGAAACGGCCCGTCACATCGATCTCGAGGCGACGGGTCAACGCGTCGGTGCGGACGCTGCGAAATTGTTTGCGTCTCAGGTCGGCAAGCGGGCCGCGGACGCTGCGATCCAGGTGCTCGGCGGCTACGGCTACATGGGCGAGTACGTGGTCGAGCGGTTGTGGCGAGATTCGAAGCTGCTGGAGATCGGTGGCGGCACACTCGAGGCGCACCACAAGAATCTCACGAGTGATCTCTGCCGCGATCCGTCACAGATCTGACGACTCCCCCGAGCCGGGGGTGATGGACTCCATTGGGTGCGGATTCTGCGGGTAGCCGGCTACTGGCTCGCCTCAGATTCGAGGCTCAGCTTCAGCTCGGCCCATCTCGCGTAGGCGGCGCTCGCCTCTTCGGAAAAGCCCAGGTTTTCCGCAGAAAGGGCGAGTCCGGAGACCGCTCTCAAATCGGTGGGCTCGAGCGTCGAAGCGCGGCGAAAGGCGACGTAGGCGTCCGCGATGTTCTGGCGGTCCCGCTCGATTTCTGCGAGGTCGATCCAAAGCGCACCGTCGCGCGGCGCGAACTGGATTGCGGATTCGAGGTGCGCGATGGCGCGATCGGAGTCGTTCGCTTCGATGTAGATCCGCGCCGCCAGGCGCCGCAACGAGATGTCCTGGGGGCGCACTCGAATCGCGAGTTCGATTTCACGCGAGGCTTCCGGGAGGCGCCCGGCCGATTGGTAGGCGGCCGCGATGTCGCCGGGTGCGGGCGAACGCGTCGGCGCCGCGCAGGCGAACAGGAACCCCAGGCTGATGATGGAAAGCGCCAACCGATGCATCCGAGATAACCCCCTTCGGGTGGTTATCGGATGACGCTCCGGGTGCCGTGACTCTTTTTTGCTGCCCGCGGGGGCGGGTCGCTCAGGGCTTCGCGTCGAGTCGTTCGATGACGGCTCGGACGATCAATGGCCACGCGATCGTCGCGTCCGCGAAGACCTCCGCGAAGCGGCCGCCCTCGGATTCCGGCACGAACTTGCCCCACGAGACGCCTTCGCTGTAGTTGCAGCCCGACAGACCGCCCCAGTGCTCGGGCTCGGGGCAGATGCGGACCGCATAGCGGTAGCGCCGCACGGAATCGGAACTCCCGAGTCGCGAGCGCAGGATCTCGAGATAGGGCCCGACCTGCTGGGCCCAGTTGCGGGGCACGCCTCCGCCGATGGTGAAGATGCCCATCCTTTTGGTTTTGCGGATGCGGTTTGCAAAATCGTCGAGGTCGAGGAACGGGTCGAACTGGAAGATGCTCTCGCCTTTTTCGGCGCGCAGATGGTTGTGGATGCTCATGTCGAGCCCGAGTTCGGAGTCTGTGAAGGCCGGGATGAAGACCGGCACATCGTGTTCGACCGCACTCTTGAGGATTCCGCGCGCCGGGCTGTGCTTCTGCAGATCGCGGCCGAGCAGTTCGGAAATCATGCGGCTCGAAAGAATCGTTCCCTCAGGTACCTCGGCCAGCGCTCGTTGGAGGATCCGTTCGACGTCGTCGAGATTCTTTTCGAGTTCGATCGTGTCGTAGACCCGGTTGTAACCTCGGCTGTAGAGGTCTTCGTCATCCATGCCGACGCGATGTTGGAAGTGCAACATGCCGGCACTCTCGGTCAGGCCGTGGGTCATCAACGCACCGGTCGCGACGACGGCTTGCACCCACCCGCGTTCGATCATCTCGCAGAGCAACAACCCCTGCTTTGCGACGGTCATCGCGCCAGACACGGTGACGACCCGGAAGCAGTCGGGATCGCGCACCATCTCCTCGAGTACGTCTGCGGCTTCTCCCAGACGGCGACCCCCAAAAGCGGTCTCGCTCATCGCGCGCACGAGGGCGTCGACGCTGGTGGCTTTGTTGGGGTCGAGCGGCGTGAGGGGCTTCAGCCCATCATCGTGGCCGGTTCCGTATTTGCTTTCGTCGCGAGGGTCGGGCATCGAGCGAATCCCCCGAAGTCAATTGGGGCATGGACCTTAGCAGAGTGTCGCCAGCTCGTCGGGTGAAAGTGCGGGCAGCGAGCACTCCGTACCGTGACAAACGTAGGCGGTCGGGCGACCGTCGACCCGCTCTCGACCCGAGATCCAGGCGGGATCGACACCGACGGGCGCTTTGCCGGGTTGGACACGGAGTACGGCATCCTCCGGCTGGAGCAAGGCGCGCGCCCGCGCAGCCAGCGCTCGAGTCGCCGCGTCTTTCGGGTCTCCGACGATGACCGCGACCGAGATGCCGCGCTCCGCGGCGAGTGCGGCGCGGGCCAGGGTGGGCAGGGCTTCGGGCGAGCGTTCCAGCCGTGCTGCATGGGTCCGGAGCACCCGGTCCGCAATTTCGCGCAGGTCGCTCCGGCCCGCGATCGCGCTCGCGCGAAGCAATCCCATGACGGCCAGACCCGCGGAGTGCGGCGTCGCTCCGTCGTGATCCGAACGCGGTCGAACCACCAGCGGCTCGCCGTCGCTCGGGGTGAGGAAGAGATCGGCTGCGCCTGCGTCGAAGAACCGGGTCGCGATGTCGTCCGCACAGCGCAGCGCTGCGGTAAAGAACCGCTCGTCGGCGCCGGCCCGCTGGAGATCGAGGCAGGCCTCGAGCATCCCTGCGAGGTCGTCGAGAAAGGCCGGAACCCGCGCGCGGCCGAGATCGTAGGTTCGCAACAGCCGCCCATCAGCGTCGATCAGCTTTTCGAGCACGAAATCCGCTGTCGCCGCCGCGTCTTCGAGCATCCCGTCGTCTTGCAGCAGACTGCCCGCGCGTGCGAGGCCAGAAATCAGCATGCTGTTCCAGGCCGTCAGGCGTTTTTGATCGGTCCCGGGCGCAATCCGCGCGCTTCGCGCTCGTCGCAGCGCTTCGCGCTCTGCTGCGAAGCGGCTGCGGGGATCCGCGGTCGTCTCGCGCAAGACGGTCGTCGCGCCATCGAAATTTCCGGCGGGGGTCACACCGTAGGCCGCATTGAACGCCGCCGCGCGCTCTTCGCCGAGTGCGCGGACAATTTCGTCGGGCTTCCAGGCGTAGAACTTTCCCTCCTCGCCCTCGCTGTCGGCGTCGAGGCTCGCGTAGAAGCCGCCATCGGGGGCGCTCATCTCGCGCCGGAGAAAGTCGACGGTTTCGCGGATCGGCCAGATCAGCGCGTCGTCGCTCTGGCCGGTGCGGCGCCAGGTCTCGGCGTAGACCCGTAGCAGTTGCCCCTGGTCGTAGAGCATCTTTTCGAAGTGCGGGACACCCCAGTGCGCGTCGACCGCGTAGCGGTGAAAGCCACCTCCGACGTGGTCGTAAACGCCTCCCCGGGCCATTTCGCGGCAACTGAAGGCGACGTGTGAAACGGCGTCCTTCGCTTCATCGGGCGGCAAGACTTCGGCGGCGGCGAGCAGGAGGTCGAGGTAGGTCGGGGTCGGAAATTTCGGAGCGGCTCCGAAGCCGCCGTGCTCCCGATCTGCAGCCCGCAGCAGCGTGCGCGCCGCCTGAACGACGGATATGGCTCCGGGCGCTTCGCCTCCGCCATCCGAGACCGGCACGTCGAGAGCCCGCACGATCTGGCCGACCGCGGTTTCCACTTCGGCGCGTCGGTTCGCGTAGGCGTCTGCCACCCCCGCGAGCACCTGCCGGAAGGCGGGCATGCCGTGGCGCGGTACCGGTGGAAAGTAGGTGCCCCCGAAGAACGGCTCGCCAGTGGGTTTGCAGAAGGCGGTGAGCGGCCAACCGCCGTGCCCCTGCATGCGCATCACCGCATCCATGTAGATCTGATCGAGATCCGGGCGCTCTTCCCGGTCGACCTTGATGCAGACGAAGAACTCGTTCATCTGCGCAGCGGTCGCGGCATCTTCGAAGGATTCGCGCTCCATCACGTGGCACCAGTGGCACGCGCTGTAGCCGATCGAGACGAGCAGCGGTTTGTCGTCCGCCGCGGCGCGATCGAGCGCCTCGCGTCCCCATGGATACCAGTCGACCGGGTTGTGCATGTGCTGACGCAGGTAGGCGCTGGCCTCTTTCGAAAGGCGGTTGGTGGATTTTTGCGGCGTGTGGTCGGACAAGGGGCTCCCCGGGGTGATGGGTTCAGCTGCTCGAGCGAGTCGAGAAACCTGGCGATTCACGGTCCAGCCGCCGTCTACCGGCGGCTGGACCGTCTCACGGAGAGGAGCCTACACGCGTGTTGGCGTTTGAGGCTACTGCGGTGCGTTGCCGGGCTGATCGACCGCGGGGCGGTCGCCGGGGCCACGCCCTTGCCGCTGCCGGCGTTCTTCACGCGCCGCCTCGGCCTGTGCCTTTTCTTCGTCGCTCAATTTCCCGTCACCGTCGGTGTCGAAGCGCTTCAGTTGTCGGGCCTGCCGGTCCGGGCGCTTGTTGCGGGCGGCTTGTCGCTCTTCGGGGGAGAGCTTGCCGTCACCATCGGTGTCGAGTTCGCCCATGCGGGGCCCCCGGCCCTTCGCGCGGGCCTTGCTTTTTTCTTCGTCGGAGAGCTTTCCATCGCCATCCGTGTCGAAGTGCTCGAGCTGGCGTTGGTCTCGCTGCTTGCGGATCTCATTTCTTTCCGCCTCGGAGAGCTTGCCGTCGCCGTCCGCGTCGAACTCCTCGAGACGCTGCTGCTGGCGCTTCGCACGCGCTGCAGCCTGTTCGTCCTTTGAAAGACGCCCGTCTCCGTTCGTGTCGAATTCTTCGAATCCCCGTGCCCGCAGCGTGCCGTGTTCCTTCGCATCACCGGCATCTTCGGCAATCGCGGCACCCGCGATCGCGAGCGCAAAAACACAAAACAACAGCGCTGCCGGATGGAACGCCCCCAAGCTCCCTCTCATATCCCTTCCCCCTGTTCGTGGCCGTCCAGTCTGTTGCGGTCGGCCTACGGCTGGTCGGCGTTTCGAACCCGCCGCCGGCCATTTGGTTGCAGGTCCGTATCGGCCCTTATGACGGTCGAACCTGATGCTTCTATTCATTTTGGGCTTTAAATCCCTCTCGCAGCAGAACCCGCTTCCGGCCGATCGGGGCTCCGCGATTTGGCGAACGCCGATGGGGCCCGTAGAGTGCCCTCATGACCGAAATCGTGCTCAAACCTACACGGGATCGCTCGATTCGTCGCCGCCACCCCTGGATTCTCTCCGGGGCCATCGCCCGGATCGAGGGCGCCGAGGCGCCCGGAGACTGGGTGCGGGTGCGCTCGGCGGAGGGCGAGGTCCTGGGCTACGGCCACCTCTCTCCCGGGTCCGCGCTGCGGGTTCGGATGCTCACGACCGGGAAGGAGGCGCCGGACGACGATCTGATCGCCGAGCGGATCCGCCTCGCGGTCGGGCGCCGAGCCGCGAACCCGCTTCTGGGCGAGACGCAGGCCGTGCGTCTGGTGAACGCGGAGGGGGATGGCCTGCCGGGCCTGGTGGTCGATCGCTACGCGGACGTCGTGGTCGTGAAGATGACGGCGGTGGGGATGCAGCGGCGTCGGGAACGGATCGCCGCTGTGCTTCGCGAGACCACCGGAGCGGGTGTCGGTTTCGCGCGCGCCGACGCCGCGGCGGCTCGACGCGAGGGCATGTCGATCGAGCAGGGGGCGCTCTGGGGCGAGGCGCCCGGCGGTCCGTTCGAAATCCGCGAGCGCGACCGGCGCTATCGAATCGATGTGGTCACGGGACAGAAGACCGGCTTCTACCTCGATCAGCGCGACTCGCGCGATCTCGTGGCCTCGCTCGCAGCCGGAAGGCGGGTTCTCGATCTCTTCGCGTATACGGGCGGTTTCTCGGTTGCGGCCGCACTCGGCGGAGCGAGCGCCGTGACGCTGGTCGAGAGTTCGGCTCCGGCACTGGCACTCGCGGAGGAAAACCTCAGCGCGAACGCGCCCGGCCTGGCTGCGCGCTTCGCAAAGCGAGACGTTCACGATTTCTTGCGCGAAGACCAGGAGTCGTACGATCTGGTCGTCGTGGATCCGCCGCCGCTCGCGAGAAATCGCCGAGACGTCCCGCGGGCGTCGCGGTCCTACAAGGACGCGCTTTTGCACGCACTCGGCCGATCTGCGCCGGGCGCCTACCTGCTCGCGTTTGCGTGCTCGCATAACATCGACGCCGATCTCTTCCGCAAGATTGCATTCGGGGCCGCGCTGGACTCGGGCCGCGCGGTGCAGGTTTTGCGCGTACTCGGACCTCCCGTCGACCACCCGGTGTCGATCGACCACCCGGAGGGAAACTATCTGACCGGTCTGTTGATGCAGGCGTGACCGCCGCGAAAAACGCGGACGCATTCGCCGCGATGCAGCGCGCAGCCGCGTACGTCGAGTCTGCAGGTGACGAAGTCGCGATCGGCCGCGCGCGCGCCTCGATCGGCACGCAGCCCGCTTCGGTCGTCGTGGAACAGCTGCGGGATCTCGGTCCCGAACCTTCGGTGAGCCGGTTGCTGCGGACGCTGGGGATCTTCGACGATCTCCGATGTATGAATGCGACCCCCGTGGAGCGCGCTTGTGAGCGCCTCGCCGCCGCCCAACAGGGTGACGGTTCGTGGTCCGACCGGGAAGACGCTCCCGAGGACGAGCGGATCTTTGCGACCGGAATGATCGCTGGGTATCTGGCCAAGACTCCCTTCGTCCGGCAGTCGATTCTCGCGTCGGCCGCTGATTTTCTCGCCGCCCGCTGGGACCCTGAACGCGTCAAGGGGGCCGCGTGGGGGGCCAACGCTGCCTATTTCCACTGTTTCGCACTCGTTCGCCACGAGCAGGCCGATGCGATCTTGCAGTGGTGCGGTCGAGAACTCGAGCGCGGCTTTCTCACGGGTGTGTACGACGCGGTTCGGACGGCGCGGGTTTTCGCACTCTGCAAGGCCCACGCACTTCCAGGCTCTCGTCTCGCGGCGTCTGAACTCGTCTCTCGGATCATCGACGAGCAGATGGACGACGGCGGCTACGCTTTACCCGGCGATTCTTCCAACCGCGCCAGGGTCGCCCAAACGCTCGACGCGCTGGTTTCACTGGAGCACCTCGCGTGATGCTTGCGATGCTTGGGAATGCGGAACGGGACCGATGTTCAATCTCGCCCTGATTCACGAGGCCATCGCCGAGAGGATCCCCGAGCGCGAGGCGATCGTCTTTCGAGACCGGCGCTTCTCGTGGGAGGAACTCACGGATCGCACCCGGCGGCTCGCGGATCTCTTGCGCGCTCACGGGCTCGGTTGCCACACGGAGCGATCGCAACTCGAAAACTGGGAGTCCGGGCAGGATCACGTGGGTCTCTACCTGCGCAACGGCAACGAGTATCTCGAGGGGATGCTCGGGGCCTACAAGGCGCGCGCGGTTCCGTTCAACGTCAATTACCGCTACGTGGATGACGAACTGGTTGGGTTGCTCGCGGATGCCGATGCGCGGGCGTTGATCTTCCACGCGAGCTTTGCGCCGATCCTCGATCGGATTCGCGACCGGCTCCCGAAGCTCACGCTGT
>JAHEEJ010000146.1 GCA_024640705.1 Deltaproteobacteria bacterium | reverse complement strand
ACGGTGGGCGAGGAGATGGTCCTGCTCGATCGCCAGATGCAATGGCTGCGGATCGAGCGTTTCATCGGCGACGGCTACCAGGAACTCGTCACGGGCCGCAACCTTCCGACGGATCACGAAGAACTCGGTAACACCGATGTCCGCCACTCGCCGATGCTGTGCCAGCAGTGCGGCGCAGCCCCGTGCGAACCCGTCTGCCCCGTCTATGCGACCTACCACAATCCCGAGGGATTGAACGGGATGGTCTACAACCGCTGCATCGGCACGCGCTATTGCTCGAACAACTGCCCCTACAAGGTGCGCCGTTACAACTGGTACGACTACGCGATCGAAAACGTCCACGAGCCGATGCATCTGATGCTCAATCCCGACGTGACCGTGCGCGGACAGGGCGTGATGGAGAAGTGCACCTTCTGTGTCCAGCGCATCGAAAGCGGTCGTCAGCTCGCGAAGGACGAAAAGCGGCCGATTGCGGACGGCGAGGTCACGCCCGCCTGCGCGCAGACGTGCCCGACCCAGGCGATCACCTTCGGCAATCTCAAGGACGACGAGAGCGCCGCTTCGAAGCAGGCGGATGCGGGTGAGGCGCGCGCCTACCACGCCCTGCATGTTTTGAATACGCGGCCCGCGATTACCTATCTCGCGAAGGTGAGGCGGGGCATAGAGGAAACCGAAGGATGACGCCGCCGCCCACCAACACCGTTGCGGGAATGATCCGTCCGGTCCCGATGCCGCCGGATTCCCAGACCAATCGCGACCTGCTGGCCGTGATGAAGGGCGCCTCTGGGGGTTATTGGTTCCTGCTCGGGCTGGCGCTCTTCTTCATGCACCTCGCCGGTGCGATCTGGATCTATCAGGTCTACAAGGGACTCGGCATCGCGGGCTACGCGCACCCCATCTTCTGGGGGGTCTACGTCGTCACGTTCGTCTTCTGGGTCGGTATCGCGCACGCCGGCACGCTGATCTCCGCGATCCTGTTCCTCTTCCGCGCGAAGTGGCGCAACGCGATCAACCGCGGCGCCGAGGCGATGACGGTCTTCGCGGTGCTCACGGCCGCGCAATTCCTCGGCATCCACGTCGGTCGGATCTGGAAGTCCTATTTCATCCTGCCGTACCCCAATCAGCGCGGCCTGTGGGTGAACTTCAAGAGCCCGCTGCTCTGGGACACCTTCGCGATCAGCACCTACGCGACGATTTCGATCCTGTTTCTCTTCGTGGGCTTGATTCCGGACATCGCAATCGCGCGCGACCGTGCGACGGGTTGGAAGAAGGTCCTCTACACGATCCTCGCGCTCGGCTGGGTGGGGAGTTCGAGTCAGTGGAAGGCCCACAACCGCTCGGTGCTGCACCTGTCCGGGCTCGCGACGCCACTCGTCCTCTCGGTCCACAGTGTCGTTTCCTGGGACTTCGCGATGGCGCTCGTGCCCGGTTGGCACACCACGATCTTCGCGCCGTACTTCGTGGCCGGCGCGATCTTCTCGGGTTTCGCGATGGTGCTCACGCTGATGATCCCGGTGCGCCGGATCTTCGGCCTCGAGGCCTACATCACCGATTACCACTTCGAAAACATGTCGCGGTTCATCCTGCTGACTTCGATCATCTGCGGCTACGCGTACATATCCGAGTACTTCATCTCCTGGTACAGCGGCGTCGAGCCCGAGCAGACGTCCTTCTGGCTGCGCGCGTTCGGTCCCTATTGGATCTCGACCTGGGTGATGATCATCTTCAATACCGTCTTGCCGCAGCTGCTGTGGTTCAAGAAGCTGCGCGTCAACGTGCCGTTCCTCTTCGTGCTCTCGGTGTGCATCAATATCGGGATGTGGTTCGAGCGCTACGTCATCATCATCACGGGACTGTCGCGTGAGTACAATCCGGCGACCTGGGGTGAGTTCATTCCGAGTTGGCCCGAGATGGGCATCCTCGCCGGAAGCTTCGGGTTCTTCTGCACCTTCTTCCTGATCTTCCTCAAGCTCTTCCCGGTCGTCGCAATCGCGGAAATGAAGGAAATCGCGATTCACGAGAAGGCGCACGGCGCGGGAGGGGGTCACTGATGGCGCGACTCGTCGGCATCTTCGAACTTCCGGCCCAGGTGGCCGCCGCCGTCAAGCAGCTCAAGAGCCGCGGCTACACGGACATCGAGACCTTTTCGCCGGCTCCGTTCCCCGAGGTGGACGACGCGGTTCATCCCAAGCCCAGCAAAGTGCGGCTGATGACCCTGATCGGTGGCCTGACGGGTGTGGTCACCGGTTACTCGATGACCATCTGGATGGCGAACAACTGGCAGATCATGATCGGCGGCAAGCCCTTCAGCTCGATTCCGCCCTACACGATCATCGCCTTCGAGCTCACGATTCTCTTCGGCGGCATCTTGACGGTTCTCGGCCTGTTCATCTTCGGCGGGCTGCCGAAGTTCAAGATCGACCCGGCCTACAATTCGAGATTTTCTGCAGAAGACTTCGGTGTCGTCGTTCGCTGTAGCGAACAGGACGTCGCCGAGATCGATGCGCTGATGCGGGACAACGACGCGACGGAGGTGAACCTTGTCGAGTCGTAGAGCAGCGCTTCGCCTGTCGCGCTCCCTGTTCGTCCTGATCGCGCTCTCGCTGACTGCGATGGTGGGCTGCTGGGAGCAGTGGTCGAACGATTGGTTTCCGCAGATGAAGTGGCAAAAGGCCGTGCAGGCGTACGAAGAAGTGACTCACGCCAACCAGAAGCAGGGCTTTACGCCGCCCGAGGGCACCGTCCCGATCGACGGCGGCGAAGCACCCGTATCCAACATCATCGATGCGGCGTCCGACGTTCTCGTGAATCCGCGCATCGCGAATCTGGATTCGATCCAGAACGGGCGCGTGCAGTTTCAGCGCTACTGCTCGACCTGCCACGGCATGCAGGGTCTCGGCGACGGACCCGTGAGCGTGACGGGCGAGGTCAATGGGCCGCTCGCGGGCGTGCTCGCGATCGCCGGTCCGACGAGCATCGCGCGGATTCGCAGTGACGGGCACATCTACACCACGATTCGCTACGGGCGTCGGCGCATGCCGAACTACGGCCGAATTCAATCGGACGACCGCTGGGACATCGTGAACTACCTCCGATACCTCGAGAATCCGAACGGGAGTCTGCAGTGAGCGCGTTTGAGCTGGAGCGAGCGAATCCGCGCGATTTGCCGACGTCCCTGATCGGGATCTGTCTCGCGCTGGTGGCGATTGGCATCGCCTCCTTTGCATATGGTCTATCGACGGACGCCGACACGGCCTGGCGCGCCTACCACGTCAACTTCATCTACTTCGCGACGCTCGCGCAGGGCGGCCTCTGTCTGGCCTGCGCGATCGTGATCATCGACGCCAACTGGCCCGGGCCGATTCGCCACGTCGCCGAAGGCCTCGCCGCCTGGGTTCCGATCAGCTTCGTGCTGCTCGCAATCGGTTATTTCGGCCGCGAGTCGATTCACACCAACTGGATCCACGGCGCACCGATGGGCAAAGAGGGCTGGCTGACGATCCCGCGCGTCTACATCACGGACCTCGCGATCCTGTTCGTGCTGGCCGTTTTGTCGATTCGCTTCCTCAAGCTCTCGGTCCGGCCGGCGCTCGAGGGCGCCGCAGAGCGGGCGCCGCGCGCCAAGGGGATGTTCGCGCGCTGGAGCGCGAATTGGCGCGGCGACGATGTCGAACTGGGTGAGTCGGCCCGGAAGCTGCGGGTGCTCGCGCCGATCATCGGGCTGCTCTACGCGTTCGGTTACACGATCGTCGGCTACGACCAGGTCATGTCGCTCACACCGACCTGGTTCTCGACGATGTTCGGCTGGTATTTCGGCTGGAGTGGATTCCTGTCGGGGATCGCGATGACGACGGTCATCTGCGTGCTGCTTCGCCACGCGCCGGGCTGGGAAGGCGAGCTCACCAAGGATCGCTTCCACGACCTCGGCAAGATGCTGTTCGCGTTCTCGATCTTCTGGATGTACCTGTTCTTCTCGCAGTACATCGTGATCTGGTACGGGAATCTCCCCGAAGAAACCCAGTTCTTCGAGCTTCGCCTCGGTTCGCAGTTTCTCCAGGACACCTGGTACTTCGCGGCCGAGCACCTCGATGAGCCCTACGTGAAGACCTCGCTGATCGCATGGGCGGGTTGCTGGATCATTCCGTTCTGGATGTTGCTCGGCCAGGCCCCCAAGCGCAGCTGGTACATCGTGGGTCCGGTTGCGGTGATCATGCTGATCGGATTCTGGCTCGAGCGAAACGTGCTGGTCTGGCCGTCGCTGGTTCCGGACGACGGCCTCGCGTGGCTCGGGCCGGTGCAGTTGGGAATCGCAGCGGGATTCTTCGGCGCCTTCGCGCTGGTCTTCCTGTTCTACAGCCGCATCTTCCCGACGCTGCCCGTTCCTCGCCGCTAGCGCCCGCGCGCTAGTCTCTCGGTGTGAGTTTCAGTTTCGATTCTTTTGCGGGTACCGGGAGTACGTTTCCGCAGCGCGGTGACCGCTCTGCGATCGTGCTCGACGACGACGGGATCTGGCATCCGCGCAGCGCCCGCCGCGCCGCGCCGATCCTCACCCACTATCGGGACATCACCCACATTGGCGTGTCCGCGCAGGCGCTGTGGCTCGGCTCACGCAAATCCGTCTACCTGCTGCCACGTGGAAATTTCGAAAACTACGACGCGCTCGAGCGCCTTGCGGGTGCGCTGCGTGCGCGGATTCAGAACCTGCCCGACGGTGAGCGGCGACTCGCGAACATGGAACGGATCGACCACGCCAGCGAAAACGCCCCGAGGCCGCGCGCAACACAGACGCTCATCGTGTTGTGCGTCCTGGTCTACCTGGTACAGCTCGCGCTCGGGTATAAGGTCATGCTCGCGGGTCACTACAGTCCGGCGCTCGTCGCAGACGGGGATGCCTGGCGCCTGCTGACCGCCAATCTGCTTCACGCGCAGGGCGGTTTTGCGGGCTTTGCCCACATTACACTCAATCTCCTCGCATTGATGGCGCTCGGTTTTCTCGTGGAGCGCCCGCTGGGCTCTGCGCGAACCGCTTGTGTGATGGGTATTTCCGCAGTCGGCGCGATGGTCACCGGTGGCATGTTCGGAAATTCCATGGTCGTCGGTGCATCTGGCATCGTATTCGGTCTGGCCGGAAGCGTGCTCTGGTTGGATTACCGGCACGCCGAAGAACTCCCCGCCTGGTGGCGTTTCCCGCGCCGCAGCCTCTGGATCCTCCTCGCCGTCAATATCGTCATCGGCGCGTTGGTTCCGTTCATCGCGCTTGCCGCGCACATTGGTGGACTGATTTCGGGTGCAGTCGCGACGGCGTTCGTCGGGCGCCGCATCCTGGTTCGCCCGGCTCTGTGGATCCGAGCGATGTGCGGCGTCCTGCTGACGGCAACGGTGTTCTCGCTGGCTACAGCGGGCATGGATGTCTTGGCCGACGGAAACGCGGCGGCCCGCTACGCCGTCCGCAAGTCGCGCCTGCCCGGAATCTCGCCGGTCGAACTCAACGACTACGCGTGGATGATCGCGACGGCTCCGGAAGTGACTCGAGAAGAACTCGAAGCGGCGCTACTGCTCGCAGAGCGGGCGGTGACGGAAACCGCTCGATCCGAGCCGACCATCCTCGACACCCTCGCCGAAGTGCAGTTCGGGCTCGGCCGCGATGCCGACGCGATTCATACGATCGACGAAGCGATTGCCCTGGAACCGGACGACGATTATTACCGCGAGCAGCGCCGCCGCTTTACCGGAGATCGGGCGCGCGACGATCGGCCCGAGTACGTCCCGCCGATGTTTCGCGATCCCAAAGTGATCGACCCTCCAGCCGAGGTCGAGCCGGCGGATCCCGGCGTTACGGTGTGAATTCGTCGCCGTCTTCGGCGATTGCGATGCGTCCATCGAACGTGTCGTTGACGACGCTCGTAATCTGCAGGGCGTAAACGGGCGGCGGGCGCATCCGAACCAGCACGAGGGTTTCGACGCCGGCCTGCTGGGCGAGCGCACCGACCGCATCGATCGCGGTGTGTTCGCGCGCCGCGCGCAGCAGCCGTTCCGGATCTTCGTCGAACTCCATCTGCTTTGCGATCTCCGGCGTTGGGATGTAGACGGCTTCGTGGACCAGCAGGTTTGCGCCCCGCGCAAATTCGATCAGCGCCGCTTCGGCCCAGCCCGTGCCCGCAACCACCGCGGAGCGGCCGCGCGCCTCGAAGCGATACGCGAATGCGTCGATCGGCCCGTCCGGAAGCGCGCCCGCGCGCACCTGGAGATCTCCGAGCTGCTCCGACCAGCCGTCCGAGATCTCGAGGACCTCGACCTGCGGCGCGGTCGAGCGGATTCCCATCCCGCCCGTGCGCGCTTCGATGCCGGAGCGATGGGCGGCGATCAGCGCATCCGCGAGTGCGCGCGTTCCGCGCGGTCCCACGATCCGCAAGGGCGTCTCGCGACCGTTGATCCAGCTGATCAGCAGGAAATCGTCGAGACCGACGACGTTCTCGGGCAACAGGCTCGTGAGATAGACGGTATCGGGTTGCGCGGCGGGAATGCGCGCGAGGCGCAGCGCGCCCGCCAGCGCGCGACCCGCGTCCACCAGAACGATCCGCTCGCCGAGCCCGATCGCGGTTGCGGGGCCGCGGCGCGCGGGATTCTCGTGCCGATCCCCGGTTCCCACGGTGATCACGGTCAGGCGGGCGTAGTTGCGCGTCTCGAGCGGCCCGACGCGGTCGACCTCTTCCTCGAGCCGCCAGGCCCCACAGGTCAGCACCCAGGCCATGGCCGCGACTGCGGCGACGACGACGAGCGCGGCGATGCGAAAAGGGAACACGATGGGTCATCCGTTTGCGGCGTGCGGGAAACTGCGGCGTCGTACGAGTTCCATCCTAGCGATTTCCGCGATGCCGCGTGGGTGGGGACTGCGCTGGACGAACCCCGTCCATCCGATAAGTTCTGTCTTCAAGGGGGCCTCACTCGCCCCCGAGTCTCGCCTCCGGCCGACGTGCCGGAGTCCGAGGCGGCCCGGAGGGGAGGTAACGGCGACCACCCCGAAGACCGGGACTGGAGGCGGGGTCTGGGCCTCGCTGGGTGTCCTCGACGCCGGAACGGAGGTGATTCGGTGCATCATAAACAGACTACGGTGAGTGAGGTGGTGGCGTCCTAGACGCCGAACCGAATTTTCAGATCGTTTCGGTGTAACTGGGACGCACGATTCCCAGAGCCACCGCCCCGGGAGCGCGGGCACCGTAGCCGCGTAAGGGTCACGTACCTGCTCCCGGGGTTTTCTTTGCCCGCGATCCGCGGGTCGACTCAAACATCGATTGCAGGACGGTCTCGGGGGAGTGGGAGACGCGAGAGCGTCGTGCTCAGTGAACCATTCCGCGCGACGCTCTCGCGTCTCCCACTCCCCGCGCAAATTCTCCTCGAACCGGTGAATAGAAACCGCGTTCGGTGAAAAATTTCGCGAACTGGCCGACCGGGGCCGAGGCGGGGGGAGGGGTATCGGGCGACATGGGGTTCGAGCCCGATACCCCTCCCCCCGCCTCGGCACCGCGCACGAGACAGCCGCCCAACGAACGCCACGACGCGCTCAGTTGCCAGCGCGCTTCGCTCGCGTTGCCGGTTTTCGGAGCCGTTCTGCGCGTCTGGACTTGAATTTTGGATCAAAACGGAAATTGCGTGATGCCCGCCACGGATTATTCCAGGGCCGATCCGTAATTTGAAACGTGGAGGGGGGATCCTCCGTACGTCGTGCGCGGGGCGGGGCCGCCCGTTCGTCGCTCCGGAAGTTCCGAAGCGACAAGCTCTCTGTCAGGACGATTGGCCCCACCCCGTTGCGCGGCAATTCCGTCGCATCGCAGTCCTCTGCTCCCGCGAGGCCGCTGGGTCCGGAACTGCCTATACTCGCGCCCCGATGGCCGAAGTCTCGATCGACCCGCTGACCCCAATCGCGTTTCTCGAGCGGACGGCTAGGGTTTTCCCCAATAAAGTCGCGGTGGTCTACGGTGACCGGCGCTGGACGTACGCGCAGTTCGCCGATCGCGTCGGCCGCTTTGCGGGCGCCCTCAGGCGTGCGGGCGTCGCTCCGGGTGACCGGGTGGCGGTGTTGGCTCCCAACGTCCCCGAACTGCTCGAGGCCCATTTCGCGGTGCTGCGGGCGGGGGCGGTGCTGGTTGCGATCAACACCCGGCTCAACGCCGCCGAGGTCGGTTACATCCTGAATCACTCGGGCGCCAAGGTCGTGATCGCCGACGTCGAGCTGGCGCCCCTGGTCGTCAACGCTCCCGATGGGCTGCGCGCGAATCCGTTGCTGGTGAATCTACAGGATCCGGTGGCCGGGTTGATGGGATCGCCGATGGACGGACCGAGCTTCGAAGAGTTCACCTCCGGCGCCGACGTCGTGCCGATCGCGGGCTCGATCGAAGACGAGCAGTCGCTGGTTTCGATCAACTACACGTCGGGCACCACCGGGCGACCCAAGGGCGTGATGTACACCCACCGCGGCGCCACCCTCAACGCGCTGGCCGAGATCATCGTCCACAAGCTCGAGCGCGACTCGGTGTTCCTTTGGACGCTGCCGATGTTTCACTGCAACGGTTGGTGTTTTCCGTGGGCAGTGACGGCTGTGGGAGGCACCCACGTGCTGCTGCG
>JAHEEJ010000145.1 GCA_024640705.1 Deltaproteobacteria bacterium | reverse complement strand
TGGCGCATCCTGACGGAGAAGTTCAAGGGGATCGTGCGCAGCTACACGGGAACCGAGTTTCCGTCCGACCCCTACGAGCAGCTGAAGCTCGCGACCGCAGCCGTCTTCAAGTCCTGGAACAGCAAGCGGGCCACCGACTACCGCAACGCGGCCGGCATTGCCCACGATCTGGGGACTGCGGTCACCATCCAGCGGATGGTGTTTGGCAACCTGGGCTCCGATTCGGGCACCGGTGTGGCGATGTCGCGCAATTCCTCGACCGGGGCGCGCGAACTCGAGGGGGACTTTCTCCTCAACGCCCAGGGCGAAGATGTCGTGGCCGGCATCTGCCAGACCCATCCGTTGACCACCTTGAATAGCGAGATGCCAAAAATCTACGAGGAGTTGGTGGAGATCGCGCGCAAGTTGGAGACGCACTATCGCAACATGCAGGACATGGAGTTCACCATCGAACACGGCCGGTTGTGGATCCTCCAGACGCGCGATGGCAAGCGAACGGCGCAAGCCGAGGTGCGGATTGCGGCCGACATGGTGGAGGAAGCGCTGATCACCAAGGAGGAGGCGGTGCGACGCGTCCAGCCGGAGCAGCTCGACTTCTTCTTCCATCCGCAGCTGGACCCCGACGCAGCGAAGGCCCACAAGCCGATCGCAAAGGGGCTCGACGTATCCCCGGGAGCGGCCATGGGCATAGTGGCCTTCGACGCAGACACGACCCGGCGCTGGGCCGACGAGGGCAAGGACGTGATCATGGTGCGCCCCGAGACGAAGCCCGACGACGTACACGGGCTGCTTGCCGCCAAGGGCATCGTCACCGCCCGGGGCGGTCGCACCAGCCACGCTGCGGTCGTCGCCCGGCAATTCGGTAAACCGGCTGTCGTGGGTATCGAGAGTCTGCTGATCGATTTCGACGATCGCCAGATGACGATCGGTGACGAGGTCATCCGGGAAGGCGACTGGATTTCGATCGATGGCACCCGCGGCGAAGTTCGCCTGGGAAAGCTGCCGACCGTGGTGCCCGATCTCAAGAATCCCTATCTGCTGAAGATCCTGGGCTGGGCCGACGGGATTCGAACGCTCGGTGTCCGGGCCAACGCCGATTCCCCTCAAGACGCGGAGCGCGCGCGCGAATACGGAGCGGAGGGGATCGGTTTGTGCCGAACCGAACACATGTTCTTCGACAAGAACCGACTGCCGATCGTGCAGAAGATGATCCTGGCCAAATACCGCAGCGAACGAGACGAAGCGATCGCCGAGTTGCTTCCGCTCCAACGCAACGACTTCGCGGGGCTCTTCCGGGCGATGGCCGGGTATCCGGTGATCATTCGCCTGCTCGATCCCCCGCTGCACGAATTCTTGCCCTCCCATGACGAGTTGGTCCAGGACCTGGCCGATCTGAAGATGCGGTTGCAGCACTTCAACACCATGAGTGAAGTCGACGAGGCGCTCGATCAGGTGCGAATCAAGCAGGACTTCCTGCGGCGCGTGAAAGCACTGCGAGAAGTCAATCCGATGCTGGGGACGCGCGGGGTGCGCCTGGGAATCCTGGTTCCCGAACTGACGCAGATGCAGGTCCGCGCCACCTTCGAGGCGGCCTGCGCCTGCGCGAAGGAGGGCGTGGATGTCCACCCGGAGATCATGATTCCGCTCACGATGCACGTTCGTGAACTCGAAGTGCAGGAGACGCTGCTTCGAGCAGAAGCCGAGACCGTCATGGAGGAGCAGGGCGTCAAAATCAAATACCGGTTTGGCACGATGATCGAGCTTCCGCGCGCAGCGCTGACAGCCGACGAAATGGCTCGCTGTGCCGAGTTCTTTTCCTTCGGCACCAACGACCTGACGCAGACGGTCTACGGCATCTCACGAGACGACGCCGAGCGGGGCTTCTTGATCCACTACGTGGGGAACCGGATCGTTCCGGAGAACCCCTTCCATTCGCTCGACGCCGCCGGCGTCGGCAAGCTGATGGAGATTGCCGTGAAGCTCGGTCGCGAGACGCGCCCCGATCTGGAAGTTGGCGTCTGCGGGGAACACGGCGGAGATCCCAAGAGCATCGCGCTCTGTCACAAGTTGGGATTGGACTACGTCTCCTGCTCGCCGTTTCGCGTTCCGATTGCCCGGCTCGCCGCGGCTCACGCCGTCCTGGGCTCGCCCGGCGATCCGGAGGAGGTCCATCGCGGGAAACCCTCCTGCGGGTGATCGAAAACCTCCGGAGCCGCCGCGAGGCGATGGCGAGGTTGCGCTTCGCTTGCTGGCGATTCCGGCCACCGACGGCGACCCGTGACCCGGCGCGCTGAGAATTTCCCTCCGCCTTCGCAAAATCCACAAAATCGACCGGGGTGCATGCGATTGCGTACTGTTTTTGCGCATGGGCCTTGGTTGTCAAAAATGTCAAATACTACTTGACTGTTTATACAGAAGAGTCAAGTATGCGCGAGCGACTCGCGCTGCGCGGGGCGTGCCATCGGTTAGACCGCTGAAACCATGCTCGAGCGCTTCCCACTCCGGTCGGGAAAACAGGAGATTCGTCGAATGACAAACGGATTTGGATTGGTGCGCCGTGAAGCGCGCGACCGGTCGGTCGGTGCCGGGAAGCCGATGCGGGTCGAGGCCTAGCCTGCATGCGCCGGATCTCGAATCCCAGTCGAACCCTGTTCTCGGTCTGTCTTCTCCTCGTGGGGGCTCTATTATCGGCGTCACCTGCCGTTGCAGACTGTGACGACACGTCCTACAGCGTCGACGTCTGGTACACGGCGGGGGGAACCGCACCGGCGAACGGCGACGAATGCTCGTACAAGAAGTCCTACTCGTACACGGTCGGCCAGTGCACTGATTTTGCGATTCCGCCGTGCCAGACCGATCACTGCGGTTGGGGCGACTGGCGGCGTAGTTTTCGCGAGAAGGCCCTGAATCAGGCGATCAACGTCGACCTGGGGTACTCCTGCCCGGTTCCGATCTCGTCGAATGAATTTCCCGGGCCGTGCGGCGAGCAGGCACGCACTTGCGGCGCGGAACTCACCCTGTGGGGCGCCGGATCCTCCAATGGTTCGACCCAGCTGAAGTGGTCGCTGAATCCGGAACCTTTCGTCCCGACCTTCGAACAACCGGTCGTGGGAACAGCGGGGTGGGTGTACTGGGGCGACCGGACGCAGGACGGGGTTGACGCGCGGCTTACCGCCTTCACCAGGGACGGGCAGTATCTGCCCAAGCATCCGGGGCAGGAGAGCGCGCCATTCGCCCCGTTTCAAACCTTCCTGGAAGCGTTCTTTCAGGCGCCCGCCCCCTCGACGCGCGGCTCGCAAGCGGTCGGTCCCGATGGGACGGTCTACCTGATCTGGGACCGGCTCTGGGCTTTCGACCCGCAACTGCCAGATCTACCGAAGTGGACCTATCCCGCGAGCGCGGCAGAACACCTCGTCGGAATTGCGTCGGCACCCGCTGTCGCCTCCGACGGCACGATCTTCTTCGCGACGACCGAAGGCATGCTGTACGCGGTTCGCCCCGATGGCAGTCTGGGCTGGCAGGTGAATCTGGGAGGGCACCTGACCGGGGTCTCTCTCAGCGGTGCCTCCACGGTCTACGTCGGTTCGCGCAACGGGCGCCTCCACGCGGTCGACAAGAACGGCGCGCGCCTGTGGACCTATCAGCCGACCACTCCCGCTTCTCCCGTTTCGGGATACCAGCTCACGGGAAAGTGGATCGACCCGCCGTCCATCGCGGCGGACGGCACGCTGTACATTTCGGTCAACTACCGGTATCAGTACTGTCTCGGTCTCTGCGTCGGCCTCGCCATCCAAGGGGAAGTCATCTCACTGACACCGATCGACGACGTATCACCGCACGGTGTCGAGGAGCGATGGGTTTACGGAGTGTCGGGTGGGGTTCGTACGGCGCCGGCCGTTGCGACGCTTAACGACTCGGAGAGTGGCACGGAGACGCGCTGGCTGGCATTCGCCGGGCCAGGCAACGGGATCTACGGCATCCGGGACGTCACGGACCCCGACACCAGCCTGCCGGTTGGGGACCGGCTTGCTTTCATCCGGTCTCACTACCTCGCGGGCCCGCTAGCTGGAACCCCGTCCATCGGTGAGGACGGCACGGTCTTCGCGACGACCGAGAATGGGTGGTTGTATTCGCTGCAGCCCATTCAGCTGTGGGATGGCGAGACCGATCCCGCGCAGTGGAAGCTGAATCTGGGCGGAAGCCTGACCGCTCCCGTGCTCGACGGTGAGCCGGGGTCGGGCGATGTGGCTCTATACGTCGGAAAGACCACGGCAACCAACGGCAACGCGCTGCACTCCGTTTTTTCCGGTACCGCGCCCGCGGGCGAGGATTGGCCGATGGCGCGCCGCACGTCGGGGCACACCGCCCAGGGCTACCGCGGCATCGCCGCAAGCCCGCTCTCCTGGGATTTCGCCGAAGTCGCGCGGGGCGAGGAATCGGCGCCTCGCGCGTTCAGGATTGCCAACCATGGCGATAGCCTGCTCGCGGTGGACATCTACGAAACAGGCGACACCACCGATTTCGTCGTCGATCTGGCCGCCGGAGGTGAAAACGGCTGCGCGGAGAGCATCGTGTTGCCTCCCGGCCAGGGTTGTACGGGCGAGGTGAGGTTCAAGCCCCAGTCCCTGGGCGTGAAGGAAGTGCAGCTTCAGATCGAGAGCAATGACCCGGTGCTGGGGAATCTCACGCTTCGGATGAGTGGCGCGTCGAACGCGCCCGCCATCTCGGTCGCGGCGAGTACGGATTTCGGCACGGTTCCGCCGGATCTCTCGCTGCAACAAGTCGCGATCGAGAACGACGGAACGGCGGATCTGGTGATCACCGGAGTGACGTTTTCGAATTCGAGCTTCGAGCTGGCCAATGCCCCGTCGCCCCCGACCTTCCCATTGACCGTCGCTCCGGAAGAGACGACGTCGCTCGGAATCGCATTCGCGGCCGGTTTGGTTCCAGGCCTGGCTACGACGACACTCAGCATTGCGAGCAACGATCCCCGGACGCCGGTGGAGCGGGTGCTGCTCTACGGAGTGAGTGGCACGCAGACGGTCTCGAGCCTGATCGGATACGTGAAGGATGCAGAAACTGGCCGCGCATTGGGCGGCGCAGTCGTGCAGGCCGGAGGTCTCGCGCCGACGCTCTCGTCGAGTGACAACGCCGATCTGGGATTCTTCCGCATCGATGTGGAAGACATTCCTCGAGATTTCTCATTGTCCGTCAAGAAGAGCGGCTATCTGAATTCCACGTCCAACGTCAGTCTCGGTGCATCGCCGGTCGTCGAGGAAATTGCGATCGGGTTGATCTCCGAGTGCGGAGCCGAGCCGCGCATCGGGGGGATCTCTCTCCAATCGGTGCAGGCCCTCGGCAACTCCGATGTGACGTTCGTGAGCGGGATCTCCCACGACGCCACGGTCACGGCCACGGTGGACTGGTGCGGCACCCTTCCGAGCAGTGGCGGCCAGGTTCGGTTCTACGGGCCGGGCATCGAAGAGCGGATCGTCGAGACGAGAAGCAACACGGCGTCGATTGAGCTGGACATGGGCGAGCTTTCGAGCTGCTCCAAGCTCTTCGTGCAGGCGATCGCGGGCAACGCCTCTTCCATCGGGAAGCGAGCGCCCTTCAAGGTCATGCCCCGTTTCCTGCCGAACCTGCAACCATTTCCAGTATTCGGTTACACGAAATTCGGTAATAGTTTCCGATACGAGGTGCAGGCAGGCGTCAACCTCCCGATCCTCGATTTTGCAGGAGACCGGGGAGTTCCCCGAGACAAACAACCGCTGAGTGGGCTTCGGTCGGTCATGAAGTATGTGCCCGAAGTCTCGGAATCCTACACGAGTGACGGGAGTTACAATGTCAAGCTGGCCTTCGATGGGCTCGCCCGGTGTGTTGGCAGCGCGGAAAGCAGCGACGACTCCGACAAGAAACAGGCGGCGCTCAATCGCTGCCTGAGCGACAAGGATGCGACCGAAGAGGTATTCGACGCGCCGAAATACGACTTGAGCAAGGGACTCAAGGGAGCTCCCAGTGGGAGCAAGTCTACCAAGGGAATTTCCTTTACCCCGGTGGTCAAATTCGAAGGGAAGTTCAACGAGACCCGCTGCGAAAACTCCGTGGGGGGCAAGATCGGAATCGTCGGCAAGGGCAGCTTCGAGTCGATCTCCTACTTCGCCCCATATCCGATCTACGGCAAGCTCGGCGTATCGGTGAGCCTCGACGCCAGTTTCGGGGTCGTCGGATTTGGCGGCCCCACGGGTCTCGCATTGGACGGAGGTCTCCTGCTCACCCCCACCCTGAAAGCCACCGTCGGCGCCGGGATCTCGGATATCCTCGCGGCGGAGGCCTGGGCGAGCGGCGCGATCACGCTGGACATCGTTCGCCCCAAGGATGTGTGCGAGATCACCGCCAAGGGCGGCATCACCTTCTACGCCATTCTGTACACCTGGGGCGAAACGATTGCGGTCTGGACCTACGACTGCAGTTCGGGGCGCTCGCTGAATCACTTCGCGCTGAACGCGAACGCGTCGGGCCTGTCGACACCGAAGCTCGTCGGCCGGGACTATGCGCTCGCCGAAAACTACGCGACGTTCCACGGGGGAAGGAGAAGGCCGCGAACGAAAACGTTCGACGCGACCGGATCCACCAAGGATCTGGCGCTCGAAGTCGCGGAATCCCCGACCGATCTGCGCTTGATTCAGGAGAATGTGTTCCCCCGATCTGAGACTGCGATCTCGGCGGCGGGCGACAACGTCTATCTGGCCTGGCTGTACGACGACCTCACGCGCGCGGGCGACAACCGAACGGTGGCCGTGTTTGCGACCTGGGACGGCGATGCCTGGACGCCGGGTTGCGGAGATGGGAATGAGCTCTGCGCGGTCTCCGACGACGGTACGGCCGACTTCCACCCGCAGCTGCTGACGCTGCCGGGCGGTTCCGCCCACGTCGCGTGGGAAAACCTCGGGGTCCCGCCCGCTTCGCCCGTCGTACTCGAAGAGATGTTGGGGAGTCTGGAAATCTGCACGTCGCGCTTCGATCCGGCGGCAGCGCCGCCGTTTTCCGATCAGATCTGCCTGACCGACAACGCGCACCTCGACCGCAGCCCGGCGCTCGCGGGAGTCAGCGCGGACGACGTCCTGCTCGCCTGGGTGTCCAACGAGCAGAACGACATGGAGGGTGGGTCGGCGGCGCCCAACGTGCTGTGGTCGTCGCGCTATTCCGGAGGAGCCTGGAGCGTGCCGCAGTTCGTCGCCGAACTGGCGTATCCGCTGAGCCGGTACTCGCTCGCCTACGACGGTACGGATGGGTACCTGGTGGCGAGTCTCGATGCCGACCAGGGGTCGCTGGTCTGCACGGCCGACGGTCAGACGCGCTGCGAGTTCGACGAAGATTGCGCCGAAGTGGGCGGTACGTGCGAGCTGGTGGCCAGCGTCATCGACCGCGATCTGTTCATGCTGCACTACAACGCCGGGACGGACAGCTGGGACAACCCGTACGGCCCCGAGACCGCTGCGCGGCTCACCGACGACGATCTCGCCGACGACAGCCCGCTGGTGACCCTCGATCCCACGGGCAAGTTCCTGCTCGTATGGCTGCAGGACGATCAGCTCGTAGGGGTATCCGATCTAGCCGCGTTCGGCGCCAATCCCGATCCGGCGTCGATCGAAACGATCTGGCGCGACGAGACGTCGGGATACTCGAGCAACCTGTCCGCATTCAAGTTCGCGAAGAACGGCGACCAGCTCGCGCTGGTGTGGGCCCAGCCGGCGGATGGCGGATTCTCCGATCTGATGGCGTCGTTCTACGACCCGAGGCTCGGGATGTGGAGTGTGCCGCGGATGATCAACGATCCGGACATCGATCTCGAGACCTACATCGCACCGACCTTCGATTTCCAGGACTACACGCCCCGAATGCTCACCGTCTACAACCGCACGGAGATCCAGAGCACCGAAAATGCGTTGGCCGATCCGAACGAGCTGCCCGACCTCGAAGCGCTGCGCGGCGAGACGGATCTGGTGATGCAGCTGTACCCGCTGCGGGACGATCCGGCGCTGTACGAGTACTCGCTGATCGCCGATCCGTACGATCCGAAGGCGGGCACGGCCGTGACGCTTGCCGTGGACGTACTCAACAACGGTGACCGGGGACTCGACAGGGCGGCGGTTCGGTTCCACACGGATGACGCGGAGATCGGTACGGTCGAGGTGCCCGGGGCAGGTGGAGACCCGCTTGCGCCGGGCGATGCGATCAAGGCGAGTATTGGTTGGGTGATTCCCGCGGATGCGCCCGTCGGTCTCGTGATCCGCGCCGAGATTCTCCCCGATCCCGCGATCGACGACCGGAACCTGAACAACAATCAATCGGTGCTCTCGCTGCTGGCTCCCGACCTGACCGTTCAGGCGGTGTCGCGGAAGCACCTCGCGGGCGCTGTCTACGAACTCTCTGCGAGCATCGCCAACATCGGTTCGGCGGCGGTGAGCGGGCCGGTCCAGGTCAACATCCGCGCACAGGCCGAGGACGGCGCGTTGCTCGACGAGCAGACGATCGCCCCGCTCGCGCCCGGCGCGAGTTCCGAGGTGAAGTTCCTCTACGAATACGACGCCGCGCCCGAAGACGGCAGCGCGGATGTCTTCTTCATTGCCGACGAGCCGGACGCTTTCCAAGAATCGGACGAGAC
>JAHEEJ010000144.1 GCA_024640705.1 Deltaproteobacteria bacterium | reverse complement strand
ATCGCGGCAGGGTCGTCGTCGCGTTCCAGCCCCATCGGTACAGCCGCACCCGGGATCTCTGGGAAGATTTCGTGACCGCCTTCAACGACGCGGATTTCCTGGTGATGACGGAGATCTACGCAGCCGGCGAAGAGAAGGTCCCGGGGATCGAATCAGCACCGCTCGTGGATGCGATCCGAGCCCACGGACATCGGAACGCCCATTTCGTAGGCGATCTCGACGCCGTCGTAGGAAGGCTTCTGGCTGAACTCGAGCCGGGTGATCTCGTTCTCACGCTGGGCGCGGGAAACATTTCGACGCTTGGCGAACAACTGGTTGACGGCCTGCGGGAGGGACACGCGTGATTCCCCGCTCTGCACGCGAAGCACTCGAAGAAGCACTCGGAGACCGAGTGCACTTCGACTTCCCGCTCTCGCGTTGCACGTCACTTCGAGTCGGCGGCCCGGTTGACGCGCTCGCGACACCGGCGACGCGAGAAGAAGTCGCCTGCACCCTCGCGATCTGCGCCGCGCACCAGATTCCACACTGCGTGATTGGAGCGGGCTTCAACACGCTCGCTCTCGACGATCGCCTCGAAGGCGTCGCGATTCAGCTCGGCAAGCTGCGCCGCCTCGAAGAGCGGCCGGATTGCAGCCTGCGGGTGGAAGCCGGCGTCTCGCATGGCCAACTCACGAACTTCTGCATCGAGCGCGGCCTCGCCGGGCTCGAGTTCGGCTGCGGAATCCCCGGTACGATCGGCGGCTGGCTGGCGATGAACGCGGGGATTCCGGGCCGCGAAGTCAAAGACGTCGTACAGGAGATCGAAGTGATCAGCCCGACGGGGCGCGAGCTGCGGCACATCCCGCGCGCCGGGCTGCGCTTCGTCTACCGCGCCCTGCACGGTCTCGCGCCGGGTTCGGTGATCTTGTCCGCGCTGTTCAGCGTGACGCTTTCAGACACCCACACGGTTCGCGCGGAGGTCGAGCGATTGCTGGCCGCGCGCCAGGGCTCCCAGCCCCTCAACGTTCCATCCTGTGGCTCGGTGTTCGTGAATCCGCCGGGCGATTTCGCGGGCCGCCTGATCGAAGCGGCCGGCCTGAAGGGGCGGCGTCTGGGCGGCGCCGAAATCTCACCGATTCACGCAAATTTCATCGCAAACCGCGGGAACGCGACAGCCGCGGATGTTCTCGCCCTGATCCAGGAAGCCCAGGCGGCGGTCTGGCAAACGGCGGGCGTGCGGCTCGTACCCGAGGTCCGGATCATCGGAGGCAAAGCATGAAAGAATTCCATCAGTCGAATCGACGACACGCTCCGGGCGAACGTCCGCAACGCGGCCTTTCCCAGCGCGAGCGGGACTATTCCAAACGCCAGAAGCGCGCCCGCAAACACCTGGAGCGAATGCGAAGCGAACCTCGGTCGCAGGCGCCGTTTCCGCTCGTGCTTCCGGCTGCGGTCGTCGTCTCGCTCGCGATCGGCGTGCTCTTCGGCAGCCCGTTGGTCGCGACGGCGCGCTCCTGGATCGCCGGCGAACCGGTGCGCATCGAGGCGATCTCCGTGCGCGGCACCGAATACCTGAGCCCCGCCGAAATCGCAGAGGCCACGGGATTGCCACCCAGCGCGGAATGGGCGTCGGTCGATCCGCGCGAAATCGTAGCGAGCCTGATCGCACACCCGTGGATCGCCGATGCGCGCGCGATCCGGCTTCCAACGGGGCGCCTGCTCGTTCACGTCAGCGAACAGATTCCGCGCGCGTTGGTCGCCATCGGAAAACCCGCGCAGGATTTCGCCGTCAACCGGGAGGGGATGCCCTTCGCGCTCGCGGACAGCCGAGTTCCGTCGGGGCTTCCTCGCTTGATTCCGAACACCGCAGTCGAACCCAACGCCACGAATCAACCAATGGCTGGCGCGATCGAACTCGCCTATCGCCTGCCGGAATTCGACCTGCCCCTGCCGTCTGAATTGTTCCTTTCGGACGAGGGCGATCCGACGGGCTTCGCATTTCGGCTGCCGAATTTGAAACCGCGCATCATCTTGGGCCACGACCACTTCGATGCGCGCCTCACCAGCCTGTCCCGCTTGCTGGAAACGGGACTGGAAGAGGTCGCGGGCTCCGAAACACTGGATCTTCGCTTCGCAGACCAGGCGGTTCTGCGCGGTGCACCGTCCCCAAAAGGGGCGAAACAAGCGGCGACGACGCGTGGACGCGCGGCGTCGTCCAGAGCACGACCGACCGGATGACGGGCGGTCTGAGCCGGCGCGTGGGAACGCGCCGCGCGGAAGTCGCTAACGGGCTTCCGCAGAAAGGGGGGGAACATGAATCGCGGTGAAGATCTCATCGTTGGGCTGGATATCGGGACGACCAAGATCTGTGTCATCGTCGCCGAGCGGACCGAAAATGGCGTGGACGTCATCGGAATCGGGACACATCCCTCGCGCGGCCTGCGCAAGGGAGTCGTGGTGGACATCGACGCGACCGTGAATTCGATCAAGCAGGCCGTCGAAGAAGCGGAACTGATGGCCGATTGCGAGATCACGTCGGTCTACGCCGGGATCGCAGGCGGCCATATCGATGGCTTCAACTCCCACGGAGTGGTCGCCGTCAAGGATCGGGAAGTTCGCGACGGGGACATCCGGCGCGTGATCGATGCCGCCAAGGCGGTCGCGATCCCGATGGACCGCGAGGTGATCCACGTGATCGCGCAGGAGTTCATCATCGACGAGCAAGATGGGATCCGCGAGCCCCTCGGCATGAGCGGCGTTCGGCTCGAAGCCAAGATCCACATCGTGACCGCGGCGGTGACCAGCGCCCAGAACATCGTGAAGTGCGCCAACCGGGCGGGGCTCAACGTGATGGACATCGTGCTCGAACCGCTGGCCTCGGCGGAGGCCGCACTCGCCGCCGACGAGCGCGATCTCGGCGTCTGCCTGATCGACATCGGCGGCGGGACGACGGACATCGCGGTCTTCGAAGAAGGCGCCATCAAACACACCTCCGTGCTGAGTCTCGGCGGTTATCACATCACGAACGACATCGCGGTTGGATTGCGCACGCCGTTCGACGAAGCCGAGCGGATCAAGAAGAAGTTCGGTGTGGCAGCGGCGCGATACCTGTCGGGCGACGACATCCTCAGCGTTCCGAGTGTCGGAGGGCGCCGCCCCCGGCAGATGTCGCGGAAGATGCTCTGCGAGATCATCGAACCGCGCGTCGACGAGATCCTCAACCTGGCGCGCCAGGAAATCGCCAAGCAGGGACTCGAGAACCGGATTCCGTCGGGTCTGGTTCTGACGGGTGGCTGCTCGGCGCTCGAGGGCATGCCGGAACTCGCAGAGGAGGTCTTCGAAGCCCCGGTGAGACGCGGGATCCCGAGGAACATCGGCGGCCTGCAGGACGTGGTACGCGGCCCCATGTATGCAACCGGTGTAGGGCTCGCGCTCTACGGCGCGTCGCAGCAGCAAGACCGCGGCCAATCCCGATTCCGGATCCGCGACGCATCCATTTTCGGCCGGGTCCGGCAGCGCATGCGGGATTGGTTCTTTTCGGAGGACGAGTAACGGTCGGCGGGGGCACCAAAAATCCCCCGGGGGATTTTTGGTGCCCCCGGGGATTTTTCGCAACTATCGGGCTAAGGTGGCACAAAAACTTCAGTTTCATGTTACATTTTGCGCGTTCTCGAGATCGCGTGGGGGGAAAAGCGATGTCCAGGAAGAAAAATCGGTCGGCGAATTCAACTGAATCGAATCGAGCGGGGGGGGATCAACCCGCCCTCTCGGACGAGCTGATCCGCTCTGATGAGGAGCGCGAGCTGCTCCAATTCGAGGGGGGACCGTCCCGTGCGTCGATCAAGGTGATCGGCGTGGGCGGCGGCGGCGGCAATGCCGTCAATACGATGATCGGCTCCGGACTGACGGGTGTTCAGTTCATTGCGGCCAACACGGACTCGCAAGCGCTGCAACACAACCGCGCGCCGATGAAGCTCCAGTTGGGCGACAAAGAGACGCGCGGGCTCGGTTGCGGTGCAGATCCCGACAAGGGCCGCACCTCGGCAGTCGAAGTGCGCGATCGAATTCGCGAGCTGCTCGACGACACCGACATGGTCTTCGTCACCGCCGGCCTCGGCGGCGGCACCGGAACGGGCGCCGCACCGATCGTGGCAGAGGTTGCGCGCGAACTCGGCGCGCTCACCGTCGGCGTCGTCACCAAGCCCTTCCTGTTCGAAGGCCGCATGCGCATGAAGCACGCGGAACGCGGTCTCGACGAACTCCATCGCGTCGTCGACACGGTGATCACGATCCCCAACCAGCGCCTGCTCGCACTCGCGGGCAAGGGCACCTCGGTGCGCGACTCCTTCAAACTCGCGGACGAAGTGCTGTTCAACGCCGTGCGGGGCATCTCGGACCTGATCACGATCCACGGCCTGATCAATCTCGACTTCGCCGATGTCCGCACGATCATGAACGAGATGGGCGTCGCGCTGATGGGCACCGGCACCGCGTCGGGCGAGGAGCGCGCAGTCGAAGCGGCGCGCGCGGCGATCTCGAGCCCGCTGCTCGAGGATCTCTCGATCGAGGGCGCCCACGGCGTGCTGATCAACATCACGGGCGGAGAGGATCTCTCGCTGTTCGAGGTCAACGAGGCCTCCACCCTGATCCAGGAAGCCGCCCACGAAGACGCAAACATCATCTTCGGCGCCGTGATCGACGATCAGATGCCGGCTGGTGAGATGCGGGTCACGGTCATCGCGACCGGTCTCGACGATGCGCGGGTCCGCCGCAGCCCGGATCTCGGACTGTCCTCGGATTCGCGCGGGAACGTGACCCCGCTGCGACCGGAGTCGAGCGGCGGCTCGAGCCACGTGGAGACCCTGACACCCGCGGCGTCGCTGGATGCCCAGCCCGTTCAGGCCGAATTCCGCGAGGTCTCGCCCTCCCAGACTTCACTGCATCAGGAACTGGAAGGCGAGCATGGAGCGGATTGGGTGTCGCCGTTCGACGACGAACTGGACATCCCGACCTTCCTGCGCCGATCGGCAGATTGACGGGTACAAGGGGCTCGGGACGCGCTCGAGTTGCACATTGTTTTTCATCCGAACTCCGTCGGAGCACTTTTCTTGGTGACCACACTCACAGAATTGAGATTTGTGGGTGCTACCACTCAAGTGTTGGGGGAATTTTTCGAAAGAACCAATAGGGTCGGCTGAGAGCGTCGGCAATGAGCAATCGGGTCGCGGAGTCGGCCCAGCAAGCAGTCGGAGGGGAAGCGTGAGTCGAGCACTGAAGAGCCAAAAACTCTGGCTATCACTGACCTACGTGGGCCTGATCTTGCTGATGGCCCGCACCTACGCCTGAACGGCCAATTTTTCGCCGCCTCACCCCTGGCACCAGGGATTGAAGCGCCCGGAGTCGCAATGACTTCGGGCGCTTCGTCATTTCAACGCATACCAATCAGGTGTGTCGACAATCCGGCTGAGGGTTTCCGACCGGTGTCATGACCAGCTGCAGCAGCTGGTGACAGCGCGAGCGGAAGGTCGCGGCGCAACTCAGCAGATAGTAGTTCCACATGCGGCGGAAGCGCGCGTCGTAACGCGCCTCGAGGTGCGGCCACTCGTCTCGCAGGTTGTCGTACCAGGCCATCAGCGTGCGATCGTAGTAGGGTCCGAAATTGTGCACGTCTTCCAACACGAACCGGTCCTCCATCGCCCTCCCCAGCTGGGCGAGGGAGGGAATGACGCCATTGGGGAAGATGTAGCGGTTCATCCACGGATCGAGGTGGCGCATGCTGCAATTGCCGCAGATGGTCTGGATCAGTGAGACCCCATCAGGTGACAAACAGCGGCGGATCACTTCCATGTAGGTCCGGTAGTTCTTCGGGCCGACGTGCTCCAGCATGCCCAACGAGACCACCGCGTCGTAGCAGCCGCTGACGGTCCGGTAATCCGCCAGGCGGATCTCCACGGGCAGTCCGCGACAGCGACGCGTGGCCAACTCGGCCTGCTCTCGCGAGACGGTGAAACCCGTCACCTCGGCGCCGTAGGCCTCCGCCGCGTGACGCGCGAAGCCACCCCAACCGCATCCGAGATCCAGAATCTTCGCGCCCGGTTTGAGACCGATCTTGCGGCACACCAGGTCGAGCTTGGCGAGCTGTGCCTGCTCGAGATCGTGGGCGTTGCGCCAATAAGCGCAGGAGTAGATCATGCGCGAATCGAGCATGGCCTCGAAGAGATCGTTTCCGATGTCGTAGTGCCGGCGACCGACTTCGAATGCGCGGCCGAGTTTCTGGAAATTGAGCAGCCGCGCACCCAGGAGCAGCGCCACCTCGCGGGGGCGGGCCCGCGCCGTGTCGTAGATTCCGGCCCGCAGCAGCCGCTCGATCATCTCGTCGAGCGCCGGCGAATCCCACAGACCGTCCATGTAGGCCTCGCCCAGGCCCAGGTTGCCCTCGACCAGTACGCGCCTGTAGAAGTGATGGTCGTGTACTTGCAGATCGTGCCGGCTGGTGCCGCCGATCCGAACCCCCGCGGCTTCGAACAGCTCGCGGAGCAGAGTCTCCGCGCTGCGCGCACCCACGGCAGCGAGTGTACCAGAAATGCGACACGGATTCAGACGAGCGCGCGACGTGCGCACCACACATCCGCGGGCGGGCGCACTGCGCTGGGGCGCGTTACCCCACTCGCGATCCGATCGAGGCACACTGCCCCGCGCGGATCCTCACTCGGTTGCCAGCAGCTGCTCGGCGACGCGCTCGATGCGCCGCGTATGCGAGCCAGACCAGTACACCCTCCCGCACTCCGGACACAGCTGGAGCGGATCCTGCGTCGCCAGGATGCGGGCCGGCGCGCGCCCCTCCAGGTCTACCGACGAGGCGGCGGTCAGCCGACGGTTGCACTCGCTGCAGCGGGTGAACAGGCGCACCGCAGCGGAAAGATCGAAACGCCGCAAGACCTCGCCCAGCTGCTCGAAGGTCCGCTCCGCGCGAACGACACAAATGTCGGACACCCGCCACTCGTCGGGCAGAGAGCGGTCGCGCGTGAGAATGACACGGCCTTGCTCGATTGCGCGTCGCACGAGTTCGGCGTCGGCGATGTCACTTTCGTACGCGCAGTCGAAGCCGAGCAAGCGCAGCCAATGCGCGAGTTTCCCGAGCATCGCGTCGGCGCTGAAACGCACCTCGGCATTGGCCGCGATCCGCTCGATCCTCGGTTCCAGACCCACCCGGCTGCCGCACGTGCACCAGAGCGTGCGCCCGAACTCGAACAGCGTCACATCGTATTCGCGGCCGCAGCGCGCACAGGGAACAGACATCTCGAGCACCCCGCACACATTGTACAGGGCTCCTGCACGCGGAAACCTCGAACCTCACATCGTCGCTGAACTCATCGGCGGCGCCGAGGTCGGGAAGCGGGCGTGCACGAGCTTTCTCGCGGAAAATCGAACCTTTTCAATTGGTTTTCCTGACTGCCAGCGCGCCGAATTCGAAGCTCAATCCGTTCGTGGCCTTTTCTCAGTCTTTCTTCGCACATTCTTGAACTCGCCCTATCCCCCAGTGGTAATGGCGTGGCACAATCGCCTTCAGGGAACAGAAGGGATTCGACGCCCATGCGTGTTGAATTCGGCGAGTACCAACTCGACACCAAAACGCGAACCCTCCGGCGCGAGGGCCGGCGGGTCCCGGTCCAGTCGAAGGCCTTCGACCTGCTCGCCTACCTGATCGAGCACCGCGAGCGGGTGGTCTCCTCGAACGAGCTGCTCGACACCCTGTGGCCGGGCCTGCACGTAACCCCGGCGGCCCTCTCCACGGCTGTCCAGAAAGCCCGCCAGGCGGTGGGCGACGATGGCGAACGCCAGGCGGTGCTGCAGACCGAGCACGGCAGGGGCTTCCGCTTCGTGGCGGAGGTGATCGATTTCTCGCCACCGGAGACGGCCGAGCCGACCTCCGAGGTGGATCGACCTGGATCAGCCGGGGCGGCCCAGCTGCCTCTACTCGCCGAACTCAAGCGCCGCAACGTCTTCCGGGTGGCGACCGCCTATGGGATCGTGGCCTGGCTGCTGGTCGAAGTGGCGTCCGTCGTGCTGCCGACCTTCAACGCCCCGGAATGGGTGATGAAGGTTCTCACCTTCCTGGCCATCCTGGGCTTCCCACCCGCACTGATCCTGGCCTGGGTGTTCGAACTCACACCGGAGGGGATCAAACTCGAAACGACGGTCGATCGAACGAAGTCGATCACGCGGCAGACAGGCCGCAAACTCGACTTTGCGATCATCGGGCTGCTGGCACTCGCCGTCGTCTTTCTGGTTGTGGACCACTACGTGCTCGAAGTCGAGACAGATCACACGGAAGTGGATTCCGAGCCGGTTCTTGCTGCAGAACCGGCTGAGCTGGGAAAGTCGATCGCGGTGTTGCCGTTCGTGAACATGAGCGCGGATGCAGACCAGGAGTATTTCGCAGACGGAATCTCGGAAGAATTGCTGAACACGCTGGCGCAATTCGAGGACCTGCGCGTGGTGGGCCGCACCTCTTCGTTCTCCTTCAAGCACTCCGATGCCGATCTCAAGAAGATCGGCGAGGCGCTCAATGCCGACGTGATCCTGGAGGGCAGTGTGCGCACAGCGGGTGCTCGGGTGCGCATCGCCGCACAGCTCAACGATGCCGAGAGCGGTTTCCACATCTGGTCCGAGATCTACGACCGCGAACTGATCGACATCTTCGCGATCCAGACGGAGATCGCGACGGCGATTGCGGATGAGCTGCGCGTGAACTTGTCATTGGAAGA
>JAHEEJ010000008.1 GCA_024640705.1 Deltaproteobacteria bacterium | reverse complement strand
GCGGGCGGCGTCCTCCGCCTCGGCGGGCGTCGTCGCCAGCGTGCCCGCCGGAACGGGCACGCCGTACTCACGCAACAACGCCTTGGCCTGGTATTCGTGGACGTTCACAGTTTGATCTGCTCGACGAGTGTTCGGACGTGCTCGACCGAGGCGTCGAACATCTTCTGCTCTTCGGCGTTGAGTTCCGCTTCGATGATCTTCTCGACACCACCGGCACCGAGCACGCAGGGAACGCCCACGTACAGTCCGTCGACCCCGTACTCTCCCTCGCAAAGGCAGGCACAAGCGAGTACGCGCTTCTTGTCCTTGAGGATCGATTCGGCCATCTCGATCGCCGAGATCGCGGGAGAAACGAACGCCGAGCCGGTCTTGAGCAGCGCGACGACCTCGCCGCCCGCCCCCTTGGTGCGCTCGACGATGGCGCCGATCTTCTCGGATGAGAGCAGCTGACTCACGGGGATCCCCGCAACGGTGCAGTAACCGACGAGCGGCACCATCGTGTCACCGTGCCCGCCGAGCACCAGCGCCGTCACGTCTTCGACGGAGACGCCGAGCTCCCAGGCGACGAAGCTGCGGAAACGCGTCGAGTCGAGCACGCCGGCCATTCCGACCACTCGATTCTTGGGAAAACCGGAGATCTGCTTGAAGGTGTAGACCATCGCGTCGAGCGGATTGGAGACCACGATCACATACGCGTCCGGCGCGTGATCTCGAACTCCCTCAGCAACCTGCGTCATGATCTTGAGATTCGTGGCCAGCAGATCGTCGCGGGACATGCCCGGCTTGCGGGCCAGCCCCGCCGTGATGATCACGACATTGGCGCCGGCGATGCCTTCGTAACTGTTCGTGCCGCTGATCTTCGCATCCGATCCCATGATCGGAGCGCCCTCGGCCATGTCGAGAGCCTTGCCCTGGGGAAGTCCGTCGACGACGTCGAAGATCACGACGTCACCGAGTTCGCGGTATGCAATCTGCTCGGCGAGTACGCCGCCGATATTTCCGCCGCCGATCAAAGCAATCTTGTTACGCATGGGGAGTTCTCCGTTGGATGGGTTCCGGCCAACACGGCCAGACGCCTAGAATTTTTCGATGTTTTCGATCAACACGTCGCCAAACCCGCTGCACGAGACCAGGGTGGCTCCTTTCATTTGACGCTCGAAATCGTAGGTCACGCGCTTCTGCTTGATTGCCGATTCGATGGCGCGCTCGATCAGCTGTCCCGCTTCTTTCCAGCCCATGTACTCGAGCATCATCACACCCGACAGTAACACGGAACCGGGGTTGACCTTGTCCTGGCCCGCGTATTTGGGAGCCGTTCCGTGGGTCGCTTCGAAGAGTGCCGCGCGATCGCCGATGTTCGCACCCGGCGCAATTCCGAGCCCACCGACCTGGGCCGCACAGGCGTCGGAGATATAGTCGCCGTTCAAGTTCGGCGCCGCGATGACTTCGTATTCATCCGGTCGCAAGATCAGCTGTTGGAACATCGCGTCGGCAATCCGGTCCTTGATCAAGACCTTGCCAACCGGCAGCTTCCCTTCGAAATCGTCCCAGAGCTCATCTTCCGTGACGATCTGATCGCGAAATTCCCGCTTCGCCAACGCGTAACCCCAATCGCGGAAGGCTCCCTCGGTGAATTTCATGATGTTGCCCTTGTGGACCAGCGTGACGCTCGAGCGGCCGTTGTCGAGCGCGTATTGGATCGCCCGGCGAACCAGACGCTCGGTGCCAAACACGCTGATCGGCTTGACGCCGATGCCCGAATCTTCGCGAACCGACCGACCCATTTCTCGATTGAGGAAGTCGATCAGCTTGCGGGCTTCGGGAGTCCCCTGCTCGAACTCGATCCCGGAGTAGACGTCTTCCGTATTCTCGCGAAAGATCACCACATCGAGATTGCCGGGATCCTTCACCGGAGACGGAACGCCTTCGTACCAGCGGACCGGACGGACACAGGCGTAGAGATCGAGCACCTGCCGCAAGCGCACGTTGATCGATCGAATCCCACCCCCGACGGGCGTCGTCAGCGGCCCCTTGATCGCGAGGCTGTAATCGAGGATCGCGTTGGTGGTGTCGTCGGGAAGCCAGGTGTCCGGCCCATAGACCTGGTTGGCCTTCTCGCCCGCGTAGATCTCGTACCAGACGATCTCGCGTTCGCCGCCATAGGCCTTCGCGACCGCAGCGTCGAAGACGCGTACCGACGCGGCCCAGATGTCGGGGCCGATTCCGTCACCTTCGATGAAGGGGACGATGGGGTTGTTGGGGACACTCAGGTTGCCGTCGGCATCCCGCGTGATCTTGGTTCCGTGCGTAGAGGGTTTTAGATGTGTGTAATTCATGATGGGGGGCGATATAAGCAATCCTTGTCGAACTCGCCATCCTGAGCTGCGATGGGAGCGACGTTGGGGGGTTGATTTCATCCACCTCGCTTCGAGGGCGGAGCCAGGCGGAGCTGGAGTTCCTCGAGTTGTTCCGGCTCGACCACTGTCGGTGCGTCCATCAGCAGATCCTGACCCCGCTGGGTCTTCGGAAATGCGATCACATCGCGCAGGTTCTCTACGTCGGCCAGCACCATGACCCAACGATCGAGTCCGAACGCAAAGCCTCCGTGGGGAGGCGCGCCCGAATCGAGGGCGTTGAACAGAAAGCCAAAGCGCGCCTCGGACGTCTCTTTCGAATACCCCATGATCTCGAGGATGCGCCGCTGAACGTCCGAGCGATGGTTGCGCAGGCTGCCCGAGCCGAGTTCGACGCCGTTGACGACGACGTCGTAGTGGGTCCCGCGCACCTTCTCGGGTTCCGTCGCGAGCAGCGGAATGTCCTCTTCGACCGGCGCGACAAAGGGTTGGTGGACGTAGGTGAGTCCACCGTTTTCGTCTGATTGAAAGACCGGAAAGTCGACGACGAAGAGCACGTCCCAGGGTCGGTCGTCCACCCGCCCGAGCTGGCGCCCGAGGTCCGTGCGAAGTCGGGACAACACCCCGTTGGCGCGATCCGCCTGATCGGCCTGGAAGAAGAGCAGCGATCCCGGCCGAGCGGCGGTCTTCTGCGTAATCGCGGCGCGTTCCTCATCGGAGAAGAACTTCACGATCGGCGACTGCCAGGAACCGTCTTCGCCCACGCGAATCCACGCGAGGCCCTTCGCGCCGAGCTCCTTCTTCACGAACTTCTCGAGCCGATCCACCGCGCCGCGGCCCAACTCCTGGGCGTCGTGGATCGGCAGGCATTTCACGATGCCACCCGCGTCGACCACCGAGCGGAACGCCCGGAAACCGCTCTCTCGGAAGGTTTCACTCAAATCGACGAGTTCGAGTTGAATCCGGGTGTCGGGGCGATCCGATCCGAAGCGCGCCATGGCATCCGCGTAGGAGATCCGCGCAAACGGCCGCTGGATCTCGACTCCGATCACCTGCGCAAAAACACCCGTGGTGAGCTCCTCGAGGACGTCGAGCACGTCTTCGACGCCCACGAAGGACATCTCGAGATCGATCTGGGTGAATTCGAGCTGCCGGTCGGCTCGCTGATCCTCGTCCCGGAAGCAGCGGACGATCTGGAAGTAGCGATCGAGGCCGCCCACCATCAGCAGCTGCTTCATGAGCTGCGGGGATTGCGGCAGGGCGTAGAACTCGCCGGGCTGGAGCCGGCTGGGAACCAGGAAGTCGCGGGCACCTTCAGGGGTCGACTTCGAGAGCATCGGCGTCTCGATCTCGAGAAAATCCCGACTGCAGAGAATCCGGCGGGCGGCCTGGTAGAGCTCGTGGCGGATGCGCAGGTTTCGCTGCAGCGGGGCCCTGCGGAGATCGTGGATCCGATAGCGCAACCGGGTCGACTCATCGACGCCCGGGTTGTCCTCCAACGGGAAAGGCGGGGGGGTCGCGCGATTGAGCAGGCGCACTTCCTGGGCGACCACCTCGATCTCGCCCGTGGCCATCTTGGGGTTCACGGTGTCCGGAGTCCGCCGCTGAACGGTTCCGCGCGCGAGGATCACGTACTCGGAGCGGATCTCTCCGGCCCGCTCGTGGCTCTCGGAGGACTCTTCGGGCCGGAATACGACCTGAACGAGGCCCTGGTGGTCGCGGAGGTCGATGAAGATCACGCCCCCGTGGTCGCGGCGGCGCTGCACCCAGCCCGCGACGATGACCTCGTTGCCGACATCGGCAGTGCTCACCGCGCCGCAGGTGTGGCTGCGACGCAGGCTCCCCATCTGATCGAGTTCGGAACTCGCTCGCGTCACCGCGCTCCTCGAGACTCTGATTTCAATAGAAAAGTCGAGTGAAAACGCGGACTTGGTTAGCAGAGTGGAGGCTGAATTGTCAATGAGTCAGCGTCCGGGGGCCGATTCTCGGTTCAGAGATCCGCCGCGGAACAGACGCAGTTGCGACCGAGTGATTTGGCGCGGTACATCGCCTTGTCGGCGACGTCGAGCAGGCTGGTCCGGTCCCGGCCGTGCTGCGGAAACGTCCCGACGCCGATGCTGATGCTCAAACGAAACGGCGTATCGCGGCCCGCTTCGAACAGCGTGTCCTCCACCAGCTTGCGGATTCGTTCGGCGATATCGAGCGCGACATCGTGCGGCGTATCCGGCAGCAGGATCGTGAATTCATCTCCGCCGTAACGCGCAAGCGTGTCAACCTGGCGGATGCAGGCCAGCAGCACTTCGCTGAGCCTGCGAAGCGCGCGCGAACCCACGAGATGCCCGTATTGGTCGTTCACCAGTTTGAATCGGTCGAGATCGAGAAACAAGACCGTCATCGGATTGCCATAGCGATCGGCGCGGTGAATCTCGCGATCGGTCGCTTGCAGCAGATAACGCGCGTTGTAGACCTCTGTCACATCGTCGATGAAAGCCCGGTCCTTTGCCTCGTTGTACCGCTCGGCGTTGCGAAGCGCGAGTTCGGCGTGTCCGGCGATCAGCTTCGCGCGATCGAGTTCGCCAGTCCCGAAGGGCCGACCGTCCTCGAACAACCACAAGACGCCGACCTCCTTGTCGCTACCGCGCATCGGAACCACAGCGACCTGTTCACACTCGATTCCGACTTCGCGCAGGGTATTGTGAAGGGGCCCCTCGCTGAGAACCTCGACCTGCGCAACCGCGTCGATGTCGATCGGCTTCTCGCCGATCAGAACGTCCCGAAGCGTTCGCGTCTCCAGTTCCGAAAAGCCCCGAAAAGCAATGCCGTCGGTCGGAATCGAACTGCGATGAAACAGCGCCAGCCCGCGCTGGCGCGGAAGATGTTGAAGCAGCAGATCGAGCGCACTCGTGTAGATCTCAGCGGGTTCGAGGCACCGCATGAGGTTCCGGCAAGACTCGACGGTGAGCAGGTTTTCCCGCAGTTTTTCGTTTTCGGCGAGCAGGCGGCGCTGCTCGAGGATGCGCTCCACCACCAACGCCAGTTCGTCGCTGTTGACGGGTTTGGTGAGATAGTCGGCGGCCCCCATTCGCAACGCGCCGACCGCGCTCTCGACCGTCGCGTGGCCCGTCAGCAACAGAAAGTCGGTAGCGGGATAGGCGCGCCGAATTTCTTCGAGAAGCTCGATCCCGGAAAGACCGGGCATGGTGAGATCCGATACGATCAGATCCGCCGGCTCGCGGTGCAGGGTTTCCAGCGCCGACTCGGACGAGTCGCAGCACTCGACGCGGGCGCGGTCGCCGATGGCGTCCTTCACCATCTCGCGAATCAGGCGATCATCATCGACGACGACCACGCGGGCGGGCACGTTGGACCCAGTGCTCATTCACCCTCCTCCGCCCCGTTTAATCGGCGGCCGAAGTTGCGCGCTTGAGGAGGGAGCTTGCCGTGGGCGAAAGACCCCGGTCTAGATCCATCGCCGGCAAGACAGACCGCCAGCGACGTCCCGCGTCATCACTGCGCAGAACCATCCCTCCCCGACCGACGGTGTAACCGACCTCGCCCGCCGCGTCGAAGTCGAGATCGCGCAGGAAGGAGAATACCTCGGGAATTTCGCCATCCGCGGGCGCGGTCCAGGTTCTACCGCCGTCGCTCGAAAACCGCAGCAGCCCTTTCTCGCCGACCGCGACGAAGCGATCTGCGGCGCGCGCGATCGAAAAGAACGACCTTCGGGGCTCCTTCGCCGCATAGCTCCAGCGGCGCCCCCCGTCCTGGCTGCGCAGAACCACACCCCCCAGGCCTGCGATCAATCCGTCGCGTTCACCGCTGAAGCGCACGGCGAACAGATAGGTGTTCTCGGAAACGGCCACTCCGGGGTCGGAGTCGTCGCTCTGGCCCGTGTCGATGCTCCCTCGCAGCCACGTATTGCCGAGATCCTCCGAGCGGAAGATCGTTCCGAACTCCCCGACGATCCAACACATCTCGCTGGGCCGAGGGCGACAGTAGATGTCGTTGAGCGCCACATCCTCATGGACCTCCCCGCCCTCGCGAACCTTCTGCTGGTCCTCCGTCGAGAGCCACGCAAAGAGCGGATGATCGAGTGTCACCGGAACCGAATGATCGCTCCACGTCGCACCGCCGTCGTGCGTCGCGATCCGTGTACCCCAGACACCCACCGCCCACGCGGTCTCGGCGTCGACGGCGTGCACGCCGAACAAGTGAAGATTCCGCTTTTCCTCGAGGCCTGGTTGAATCGCCCAGCTGCGACCGGCGTCGATGGTTCGGAGAATCGTGCCGTACTGGCCCACCGCCCAGCCGGCTGCAGCGTCCGCCATCGAGACCGAGTAGAGCGATCGGCTCGTCGATGACGCGACCTTCTGCCAACGCTGACCACCGTCTTGCGTCCGGTAGATGGAACCGTGATCACCGACGGCGATGACCTGCTGGGCATCGATGACGGCGACGGCGTAGAGGTCGTCGAAGAGGTCGATCTCGGTCTCGGTCGATTGCGGAGACAGCTCGAGTTCGTTGCATGCCACCGCGAACGGCACGAGGAGCGCGGCGGCGGTCAACGATCGAAGCGTTCGTCGGTTGGGCACTGCACCCTTCCAGATGATCGATCTTGCGTTGATGAGCTTCGAACCAAGACTAGCGGGCGCTTTTGTGTCTCACACACGGTCTGGGTGCGCCGGTGACGAGGGCGATAGGTAGATGTTGTTGCCGCGGCCGCTCGGCGGTTATTCGACTTCGGCTGCGGTTAGAGCTTGGGGAGGCGGACTCCTTGGAGGCGGATGAAACCGCTTGCGTCGGCCTGGTCGTAGGTGTCTTCGGGGCCGGCGTCTTCGAAGGAGGATTGGGCCAGGTTGTAGAGAGATACCGGGGAGCGTCTTCCGGTGACGCGCACGCTGCCTTTGAAGAGCGAGACGCGGGCTTCTCCGGTGACATTCTCCTGAGACGCCTCCATCAGCGCCCGGAGGGGCTTCATCTCTGGTGAGTACCAGAATCCGTTGTAGATCAACTCGGCATACCGGGGTGAGAGGCGGTCGCGCTCGTGCATCACTTCGCGGTCCAGCGTGATCGATTCGATGGCGCGGTGCGCGCAATGCAGCACGGTGCCCCCGGGCGTCTCGTAGACGCCGCGCGACTTGAGACCGACGAAGCGGTTCTCGACCATGTCCACCCGACCCACTCCGTGCTCTCCCGCGAGCAGATTCAGCCGGTGCAACAACTGGGCGGGCGAGAGCGTCTCGCCGTCGATCGACACCGGTGTTCCGCGTTCGAAAGCGATGGTGATCTCGGAGGGCAGATCCGGCGCCTTCTCGGGGGATTTCGTCGTGAGGAACATCGACTCGTCGGGCGCGCGCCAGGGGTCTTCGAGCACCCCGCCCTCGTACGAGACGTGCATCATGTTGCGATCGATCGAGTAGGGCTTTTCGAGGGTCGCCGTCACCGGGATGCCGTACTTCTCGCAGTACGCAAAGCAGTCGGACCGCGATCGGATGTCCCACTCGCGCCACGGCGCGATGATGTGCAGTTCTGGAGCGAGGGCGCGGAAGGTCAGTTCGAAACGGACCTGATCGTTGCCCTTGCCGGTTGCGCCGTGTGCAACCGCATCGCAGCCCATCTCGAGAGCGACCTCGGCCTGGTGCTTTGCGATCAGCGGCCGCGCGAGAGCGGTCCCGAGCAGGTAGGTGCCCTCGTAGATCGCCCCTCCGCGAATCGCTGGAAACACGAAGTCGCGCGCAAACTCTTCGCGCACATCACGGACCACACAGTCGACCGCGCCGGTCTGCTTGGCCTTCTCCGGGAGTCCGGCGAGTTCCTCTTCCTGGCCGATGTCCGCCGTATAGGCCACGACTTCACATCCGTAGGTGTGAATCAGCCAGTGGAGAATCACAGAAGTATCCAGGCCGCCGCTATAAGCCAGGCAGACCCGCTTTACTTGACGTCTTGCAGACATGAGCTCGCGCCTCCGGCCCGGCAGTCTACCGAAGCCTTCGCCGAGGTCCCACGTAAAGATGATGAGGCGGGTTCAGGGATTGATCGCGGATGTTCCCGAGAGCAGGCTCTGGAGCTCGTCTGCCCGCTTTCGGAGCAGTTCGATCGCGTTGGCGACGTCCTCGAGCATCAGGCGATAGCGCTCGGCGCGGCGGCCCCCGACCTGCTCGGCGAACTCGCCGAGGCATCGCGTGAGCTCCTCGAGCGGCTCCTGGATGTCCTTCGCGCATTCGATCATCCGGCGATCGCTGCTGAGTTCGGCGGTGATCAGGATCACGACGCCGACGCGGTTGGCCTCCGCCGAAATCGGCGAAGCCACCGCCCAGTAGCCGCAGTCCGCTTCGCGCAGCTGGAAGCGAACCGGCCCGGCTCCACCGCAGACATCCGCCACTGCGCTCAGAACCGACTCGCGCGCGCCTCCTTCGAAGAGTGTGGCGAGCTCCTTGCCACGAGCCTGCTCCAACGAAATCTGGAAGCGGGATTCGAAGGACGGATTCAGGTGGACGACCCGTCCGTCTGGGTCACCGACCAGAACCGGCGCATCGACGTAATCGAGAAGCGAACGACTGCTCATCAATAAAGCCCCAATGCACGAGACCGATCGAATGCGAATCGCCGACTCGAATCCACTCTGACAGCCCTACTCCGGGAGGTCATACTCTTCATTCTCTTTGATGATCTGCGCGACTTCTTCTTCGGACAGCGTACCGGCGGCGTTGACCGTGATACTCTGCTCGCGCTCCGTTGCCACATCGCGAGCGAACACGTTCACGATGCCATCCGAATCGATTTCAAACGAGACTTCGATCTCGGGCTCCCCCGCCGCCGCCCTCGGAATTTCAGTCAGTACGAATTCTCCGAGTAGGTGGTTCTCATCCGATCGCTCGCTCTCACCCTGAAGAACCCGGATCTTCACCGCGGTTTGATCGTCTCGTGTCGTCGTAAACATGTGAGACTTGCGGGTCGGAACGGTCGAGTTGCGGGGAATCAGCGGCGCAAACTGGCCGTCGAAGGTCCCGATTCCCAACGAGAGCGGAGTCACGTCGAGCAGCAGGAGACTATCGTCGTGGGATGCGAGGATGTCACCCTGGATCGCGGCACCCATCGCCACGACTTCGTCGGCATTCACACCCTTGTGCGGCGGCTTCTTGAAGAAATTCGTGACGCACTGTTGCACGAGAGGCATGCGGGTCTGCCCACCGACCAGCACGACCTGATCGATATCGGCAGGCGTCAGGCCTGCATCCGTAACGCACTGCTGCACCGCGTCCATCGTCCTGTGAACGATATCGCCGACCAGCTCCTCGAGAGTCTCCCGCGTCACCTCCATGTTGAGATGGCGCGCGCCAGACTCGTCGTTTGCGATGAACGGCAGATTGATCTCGGTGACGCTCAGCGAAGAGAGATCGCACTTCGCTTTTTCACAGGCGTCCTTGAGACGCTGCAGGGCCATCAGATCGCTGCTCAGGTCGATTCCGTCGGTCTCCTGGAATTCCTTCAATACGTGGGCGACGAGGCGGCGATCGAAATCCTCGCCTCCCAGGAAGGTATCTCCGGCAGTCGCGAGCACTTCGACGACACCACCCCCGAGCTCCAGAATCGAGATGTCGAACGTTCCACCGCCCAGGTCGTAGACGGCAATCTTTTCCTCTCGCTCTTCACCAACCCCGTACGCGAGCGCCGCGGCCGTCGGCTCGTTGATGATCCGCAGCACCTCGAGGCCCGCGATCTTCCCGGCGTCCTTGGTGGATTGCCGCTGGGAGTCGTTGAAATAGGCGGGAACCGTGATCACGGCCTGCGTGACGGGCTCACCCAGATATTCTTCGGCGACCCGCTTCATTTCCCGCACGATCACGCCCATGACCTCGGGGCAGGTGAATACCTTGCCCGCGATCTCCAACCGCGCGTCGTCGTTTTCGCCTCGCACGATGTGGAAGGGGCACAGGCTCATCGCCTTCTGCACCTCGGGAGAGTCGAATCGGCGACCGATCAATCGCTTGGCGGCGTAGAGCGTATTGGCCGGATTCGTGATCGCCTGGCGCTTGCTGAGATGCCCGACCAGTCGCTTTCCGTCTGGCGAGATCGCGAACATCGACGGTGTTGTCTTGTAGCCGCCCGTGTTGGGTATCACGATCGGCTTCCCCTGGTCGACCATGGCCACACACGAATTCGTCGTGCCGAGATCGATACCAATCACACGTCCCATCACATGCCTCCGCCCTATGCTGAACGGCTCGAACGCCGCAGCTTCTGCATTTCTGCCTGCACTTCTTCATTTTTCGGATCGAGCCGTGCAGCCTCTTTCAAAACCGTACTCGCCCTCTCGCGCCGCCCATCTGCGCGAAGCACCCGCGCGAGGGTGATCCGCATTTCGGCGGAATCTGGGCACAGCTCACAGGCGGCCTCTGCATACTCCATGGCGCGCTCCAACTCTTGGATTTCCAGGGCCAACCGCGCCGCCCGATGGTTGACTTCGGGATCCGCAGGCCGATGGATCAACACTTCCTCCAGCAGCCGCAGCGCTTCGCTCTTGTCACTCGGATCGACCGAGCCGTCTTCCGAATCGAGGAGCTTGACCGCTCGCTGCTCGTAGTGGCGCGAGAGAATGTCGGAGAAGCGCTTGCGGTACGCGTCGTTCCAGGGGTCGAAGGCAATCGCGAGGCGCAGGCTCGGCGCCGCCTCGTGCCAGCGCTCCCGTTTCGCCGCAACCATCGCCGCATCGAAGAATTGACTCGCCTTGAGTTTTCGCTCGGCGAGAATTTGCGGGGGAAGTCGAAAGTGCCTGCGCAGGCGTTCGAGGGTCTGCCGCTTGGTGAGCTTGCGGGGTGGAAGTTTCCGCACTGGCGCAGCACCCGCCTCGCTCGCCTGCACCACCGGTTCGGGCTCGGGCTCCGGCATCGCTCCCATCGATTTTTCGATCTCGGCACGGGTGTTGGGATCCGACAACAATTCGTAGGCTTCGACGAGCTTCCGGAAGATCTGTTCCAGGCGCACCGAGTAATCGCCGAGATGGGCTCGGAAGTAACGATCCGGGTGATAGACCTTCGAAAGCGAGAAGTAGGCGCGCTTGATTTGCTTGGCATCCGCGTTGCGGGGCACGTCGAGCAGCTCGAAATAGGGTTTGTCGAGGGATGCCGAGAATTCGAGAATCTGCGCCTGCAGCTCGGGCGTGATGTCGAGCGAGGTGTCGATGCGCGGGTCGGACATGTAGTCGATCGGTCCCGCATCGACCTTGGGTTCCTCGACCGTCGCCGGAACTTCCGCGCCGGCGGGCTTGTCTTCGTCGAACTCGACGACGCCTTCGGACAACCAGCGCTCGATGCAGCGATCTACCTCTTCGGGAGCGAGACCGCCGATCTGGCGCAACAATGTCCACGACGTGTGGCCGTCGATACGCGAAAGCAAGAACCCCTCCTCTGGACTCAATTGCAGCTTGGTTGGATCCCAGCTGGAAACGAGTCGCGGAATGCCCCGCCTCTGCTCGGAATCGCCCACCGAGTGCATGGATCCCCCTCAGGGCCCAAGAGGAAACCCTGCACCCGGTTCCATCGGCCTGCGGCAGTCAAAAGCTGAGCGTCCCGGCGAAAACCCATTGAGGCGACGCCGACCTGCGCGGTCTGGCTGCCGCACACCAGCGATCTCCTCCCCCGCGGGGAAGAGGAGTGGAGACTTTCGCGCGAGGAGGTCGGAAATCGGCGTGAGATCCGGGAAGCGGGCCAGCGTCAAACGGCGGCGATGCAGTCCCGCTGAAACGAGATTGGCGTCAGCGCGGGGCGCCGAGCAGTCGCTCGAGGACCGCCTTCTGGGCGTGAAGCCGGTTTTCGGCCTGCACGAGCACGAGGCTTCGATCGCCGTCGAGCACCTCGTCGGTGATTTCTTCGCCCCGGTGGGCGGGCAGGCAGTGCATCGCGTAGGCGTCGTCGCTCTGGGCGAGAAGTTTCGCGTTCAGCTGGTAGGCCTGGAAGATTTTTTTCCGGAGTTCTCGCTCGTCCTCTTGTCCCATGCTCGCCCAGGTATCGGTATAGATGAAACCAGCTCCGCGAACGGCTTCGACCGGGTCTTCGGACCAGCTGATCTTCGCTCCGCTCGCGGCAGCGAGTTCGTCGGCCTGCTTTCTCACGCGGAGCGCGGGGCGGTGGCTCGCGGGTGTGGCGAGGCGCAGTTCGAGCCCGAGTACTGCCGCTCCGAGGATCAGCGAGTTCGCCATGTTGTTGCCGTCGCCCAGGTAGGCGATGACGGCGTCCTTCAACGCGCACTTCTCCGCGATGGTCTGGAGATCCGCCATGACCTGACAAGGATGAAGCAGATCCGTGAGTCCATTGATCACCGGGATGCGCGCAACTCGAGCGAGTTCCTCGACCAACGCGTGGCTGAAGGTTCGCGCCACGATGCCGTCGACCCAGCACGAGAGGTTGTTCGCGACGTCCTGCGGAGATTCCCGGGTTCCGATCCCGACCTGCTCGGGCCGCAGCAGGATCGCGTGCCCTCCGAGCTGCGTCATGCCCGCCTCGAAGGTGACGTGTGTCCGCAACGACGGCTTTTCGAAGAACATCGCGAGCACACGCCCCGGCAATGTCTGGTGTCCCTTCGACTGCTGGCGCAGCTGCTTGAGTTCTCGCGCGCGGTCGAGCAGCGCGAGCAACCCTTCGGCGCTCCAATCGGCGAGCGTGAGAAAGTCCTTGGGCATTTCAGCGCGTGATCAGCGTACCGACGCCGCCGTCGGTGAAGATTTCGAGGAGTACCGCGTGGAGCACGCGGCCGTCGAGAATCGTCGCGCTGGAGACTCCATCCTCCAACGCTTCGATGCAGCAGCGAACTTTCGGAATCATGCCGTCGCGGATCGTCCCGACTTCGATCAGCTTGCGCACATCTTCCGCGCCGAGCCGGCTGACGACACGCCCCTCCGCGTCCTTCACGCCTTCGACGTCCGTCAATAGGATGAGCTTCTCGGCGTGTAGCGCGCGCGCAATCGCACCCGCGGCCTCGTCGGCGTTCACGTTGTGGGTAACGCCGTCTGCATCCGCCCCGATCGGGGCGATGACGGGCACGAAGCCGGACTTTGCGACCGCCTCGATCGACGCGGGGTCGACCGAAACGACCTCTCCAACGCGTCCGAGATCGCGATCCTCGTGGAGGCGTCTCGTGACCTGGATCATGCCGCCGTCACCGCCGGTGAGCCCGATCGCGCGCCCACCACCCTGCTCGACCAGCGCGACGATTTCCGGGTTGACCTTTCCGCCCAGCACCATCTCGACGACTTCCATCGTCGCATCATCGGTGATGCGAAGACCATCGACAAAGTCGGATTCGATGCCCAGCCGAACCAGTGTCGCGCCGATCTGAGGCCCGCCGCCGTGCACGATCACGGGGCGCAGTCCGATGTACTTGAGCAGCACCACGTCGATCGCGAACGACGCGCGCAGCTCGGGATCGCTCATGGCGCTCCCGCCGTATTTGATCACGATGGTCTGGTCGTAGTAGCGCCGCATGTAGGGCAGCGCTTCGATCAGCACCTCGGCCTTGTCGATCAGGGTCTTCATCGGAAGCGCTCGATCATAGGGACTTTGGCGAAAAAAACCGAATGGTTTCGCGCCGCGATCTACTGGGCCGGAGGCCGATTCTCCCGACGCGCTCTCGCAACCTCGTCCACGCAATCGAGCAGGCCTCGGTGCAGGAGCGCGTTGCGGACTGCCGCCGAGATCGCCGCCGCAAGAATTTCGCCGGTTCGCGCGGAGGCGGAAACACCGGGTTCCAGAAACACGCGCATCACACCCATCGTCTTGTTGCGGAAGGAGATGGGTACGCAGAGCATCGGCGTGGCCTCGCCGCCTTCGGGAGTGTCGACGTCCGGATCGAAGCGGGGATCCTGCTCGGGCGTATCGGTTGCCACCAGCCGGCCGGTTTGCAGCACGACGCCCGTGAGCCCGGAGTCGACCGGCAGCTTCTCCCGATCTGCCTGTCCGGCGCGTTCACACTGGCTTTCGAGCACCAGCTCCCGGCCATTCGATCGAAGCAGGTAAAGCGAAACCGGAGCGGCCGACACACCATTCGCAACCACCGCGAGCGACGCGCGGATCACCCGGTCGGGTTCGACCTCGGAGGTGAGTACATCGCAGATGGCGCGAGCCAACTCCGCGTCTTCGCTAGCGCCGCCATCGTTCGCCACGAGATCAGCCTGCGTCGGGTCCACCGCGATCCGTGGTTCGGCCTCGACTCGATCCGCATCCGCCGCGGCTTCGGTCCTGCTCCGGCCGCGCAATCGCGCAATCATCGGGCCGATCTGCAGCGCCATGATCTGCAGCAGGCTGAGATCCTCGGAACCAAAAGAACCCCCGTCTCCGCGTTCCGTCGCACACAGCACACCAATCGGCTTTCCGCCCCCCTTGAGCGGAGCAACCGCAAACGCGCCCGATCGATACCGACCATCGACGATCCGATTGGCGAAGCTTTCGTGCTCGCCGATATTCGACACCGCGAGAGCCTTCCCCCCCACGAGCACCTGCCCGGCCACGCCCGATCCAATCTCCACGGGATCCATTTCCGCCGGCTCGACATCACAGCCCGTGGCCCCAGCGACTCGGAGCAGTCCGGAATCGTCCTCGAGAAGCATCAACGACGCCCTGGATACGCCGAGCACATCCGCCACGGCGAGCGCCATTCGATCGGCGAGCGCAGACCCCGACTCGTCGCTATCCGATTCGGTTTCCAGTTCCGCCAACTGCGCTTCGAGCGCGGCGAGTCGCGAGCAGAGTGATTCCCAACTCGCCTGCATTCCCGAGCCCAACAGGGCTCGACGAACCGCGAGCACGAGTTCTTCGTTGTGAAGCGGCTTCGCGAGATAGTCACAGGCCCCGAGCCGCAGGGCCTCGAGAACGCGATCGTGATCCACCTGCTCGGACAGCACGATCACGCGCAACCCGGGTCGCTCGGCGCTCAGCCTGCGCAACAGATCGAGGCCGCCCACTCCGGGCGCCCCGATATCCAGGATGACGGCGCCCACCTCGGGGCGCATGGCGAATTCGAAGGCGCCCGCTTCCTGGTCTGTGGTGAAATAATCGATCGACGCGTCCCGCAACGCATCGCAAATTGCTTCTCGAAAGAAGCGCTCGTCGTCAATGACGAGTACGCGGGTCGACTCTTCGGCCATCTCGATCCTCTCGACTTCCAATCGACTCCGATGCCGTGGGCATCACAAGATGTAACGCGAAAGGTCTTCGTCCTCAACGAGATCTTCGAGTCGATTGCGCACGAATTTCTCATCGATCGTAATTCGAATCGCGCCCAGATCTGGCGCATCGAAACTCACCTCATCCAGCAGCCTCTCCATGATCGTATGCAGCCGTCGCGCGCCAATGTTGTCCGTTCGCTCGTTCACCAGCGCCGCATAGTTTGCAATTGCGTGGATCCCGTCTTGCTTGAATTCGAGTTCGACGTTTTCGGTCTTGAGCAACTCCGTGTACTGCAGAACCAGCGAGTTCTGGGGCTCTGTCAGGATGCGAATGAAATCGTCTCGATCGAGGCTCGAGAGTTCGACCCGAATCGGGAATCGGCCCTGGAGTTCGGGAATCAGATCCGAAGGTTTCGCGACGTGGAAAGCGCCCGCAGCGATGAACAGAATGTGATCCGTACTCACCGGGCCGTGCTTGGTTTGGACCGTCGAGCCCTCGACGATCGGAAGCAGGTCGCGCTGGACCCCCTCCCGAGAGACATCCGCACCGGACCGCTCGCTGCCGCCTCCCGCCACCTTGTCGATCTCGTCGATGAAGACGATGGCGGTCTGCTCGACGCGCTCGACGGCGACCTCCCGAACGCGCTCCATGTCCACCAGACGCGTCGCTTCTTCGGTGACCAGCGCATCGCGAGCGGCGGCGACACTCATGCGTCGGCGATGCGAGCGATGTGGTAGAAAGCCGCCGAGTATGTCCTTGAACTGCATGCCCATTTCTTCGACACCCTGTGGTGTGAAGATCGACATCGTCGGGCTCGCGCCAGACGTGTCCTCCAGTTCGATTTCGATCTCGCGCTCATCGAGGCTTCCGCCGCGCAGCATCGCGCGGAGCTTCTCGCGGGTCTCGCCGGCCGCCGGCTCGATCGGTGACAGACCCGAGGGAGAATCGACTCCGAAGCCTTCTGGCTGGGTCGGAACCTGGGGCGGGGGCAGCAGTGCGTCGAGCAGGCGTTCCTCCGCAGCGTCCTCGGCATTCGCCCGAACCGCCTGCTTCTCCTCCTCGAGCACCAGACCCATCGCGGTGTCGACGAGATCGCGGATGATCGACTCGACGTCGCGGCCCACATAGCCGACTTCGGTGAACTTCGAAGCCTCGACCTTGATGAACGGAGCCTGGGCGAGCTTCGCGAGCCGTCGCGCCACCTCGGTCTTGCCGACGCCCGTGGGTCCGATCATGATGATGTTCTTCGGAGCAATCTCGTCGCGTAGATCTTCCGGCACCTGCTGTCGCCGCCAGCGATTGCGCAGTGCGATCGCGACCGCGCGCTTGGCTTCCCTCTGCCCGACGATGTATCGATCGAGTTCGGAAACCACCTCACGGGGCGTAAAGGGCTGCAACTTCATGGCAGCGTCACCACGTTGATGTTGTCGTTGGTATAGATACAGATGCGCGCCGCGTGCCGAAGCGCCTCTTCGGCGATTTCTGCGCCGCTGAGCTGGGTGTGCTCTGCAAGCGCGCGCGCCGCCGCCAGTGCAAAATTGCCGCCCGAGCCTACCGCCACGATCCCGTCGTCGGGCTCGATCACATCCCCGTTCCCCGACACGACGAGCACGCACTCGCCGTTGCCGATCAGCAGGAGCGCCTCCAACCGGCGCAACGCGCGATCGGTGCGCCAGCTCTTGGCCAGTTCGACTGCCGCGCGCCGAAGATTCCCCGAATACTCGTCGAGTTTCGCCTCCAATCGTTCGGTGAGCGCGAGCGCGTCCGCGGCACCGCCTGCAAACCCGATCAGGACATCGTGTTTGGCGGCCTTGCGGGTTTTTTGTGCCTTCTGCTTCATCACGGCGTCGCCGACCGTCACCTGCCCATCCGACGCCATCGCGATCGTTCCATCGCGCACGATCGCCAGCACCGTCGTCGAACGAATCGACTCCCCGAGCTTCATCGCCTGCCTCGCTTTTCGCCCAATCCAGCTGATTTCGATTCGGCTCTCGGATGCGCCTTGTCGTAGACCTCGATCAGACGCTCCGCCGAAACCGCAGTGTACTTCTCAGTGGTCGATAGGCTCGCGTGGCCGAGCAGTTCCTGGATCTCTCGAAGGTCCGCTCCCATGTCGAGGAGATGGGTCGCGTAGCTGTGCCGAAGCCGGTGCGGGTGCACGCGATCCACGATGCCGACCTGCCGCGCCCGCGCCTTGAGGATCCGGCGAATGTCGCGCGTCCCGAGGCGACGCGCGCGGCCATCTCGCGGGCGAAGTGACGGAAACAGCGGCTCGGCGAGAAGGCCCGGAGCCCGCCGAGAGTCGAGATATTCACCGAGAGACTCTCGCGCCGCAGCCGGGAGCGGCACCACCCGCTCTTTGCCCCCCTTGCCCATGACGCGCACCTCGCCCCGGTGAAGATCCAGGTCGCGGACGTCGAGCGCGGCGGCTTCACCGACCCGCAGACCTGCCCCGTAGAGAAGCTCGACCAGTGCGCGATCGCGCAGCCGACTCCGGTCCGATTTTTCGCTGCGGGGTTCGGAATCGGGCGACTCGATCAGCGTCGCGCAGTCGTCCACCGGCAGTGGGTTTGGCAGCCGCTTGGGTTGCCGGGGCGCGGGAATGCCGGCGGTCGGATCGAGCCCGCAGCCACCTTCGCGCAGTGTGAAACGAAAGAAGGAGCGCAGTGAAGCGAGCTTCCGACCGAGCGTCGCGGGGTGACACCCCGCGTGGAGAGCTGCGAGAAACGCGCGAACGTCCGCTGCGCTCACCGTCGATGGGTTGCTGCCCGCGTCCAGGCTCGCGACGAACTGACGAACATCAGAAAGATAAGCGCGGCGGGTATGGGGCGAGACGTTGCGCTCTACATCCAGGTGGATCCCGTACTCGCGAATGGCGTCGGCAAAGTTCATTCGAGCAACTCCGCGGTCGCCCGTTGATAGGGAGCCAGTGCGCTGAGCGCGCGAGCGGCGAGCTTCTCCAGCTTTTCGCGCCTGCGAATGCGACGAGATTCTCCTTCGAGCGGGGGGAACAGGCCGAAATTGACGTTCATCGGCTGGAAATCCCGCGGGTCCGCGTCGCTGAGGTAATGGATCAACGCGCCGTGGGCGGTCGCGGGATCGGGGAAGATCGGCGCCTGTCCGCGCGACTCGAAGACGACGTTGAGCGCGGCCAGAAAGCCGAGCGCCGCCGACTCGACGTAGCCCTCCACGCCCGCCATCTGCCCGGCCAGGTAGAGGCCCGGCCGGCGGCGAACCTCCAGGTTCGGCAGCAGCTGCTTCGGGGCGTTGACGTAGGTATTCCGATGGACCGAACCGTAACGCGCGAAAACCGCCTCGGACAATCCCGGCAGGCTGCGGAAGATGCGCTGCTGCTCGCCGATGCGGAGCTTCGTCTGACATCCGACGAGGTTATAGAGCGTCCCGCGCTTGTCCTCCTGGCGCAGTTGAAGGACCGCGTAGGGCCTCTTGCCGGTTCGCGGATCGATCAAGCCGACGGGCTTGAGCGGACCGAAAGCCAGCGTCTTTTCGCCGCGCCGCGCCATTTCTTCGATCGGAAGACAGCCTTCGAAATAGAGCTTTGCCTCGAAGGCGTGCAGCGGCACGGTTTCGGCCGCCAGCAAAGCGCCGACAAAGGCGAAGTACTCGTCTTCGGCGAGCGGAATGTTGAGGTAGTCGCCGTCACCGTCGTCGTAGCGGGAAGCCCGGAAAGCGATTTCGGAATCAATCGAATCGGCGTAGAGGATCGGCGCCTGCGCGTCGTAGAAATACAAATGCTCGTCGCCCAGCAGCTGTTGTAGATCGCGCGCGAGTTCGCAGGCCGTGAGCGGGCCGGTTGCGAGAATCACGCGCCCGTCGGTCGGAATGCGCTCGATGACTTCGTGGCGGATCTCGATGCGCGGATGGGATGCGATGCTGTCGGTGATCCGCTGCGAAAAGGCCTCTCGATCGACTGCGAGGGCTCGCCCTGCGGGAATCGAGCACTCGTCGGCCGCTTCCATCACGAGCGACCCCAGTCGACGCATCTCCTCCTTGAGCAACCCGACGGCGTTCACCTGGCTGTTGGAACGGAGCGAATTGCTGCAGACCAGTTCGGCGAATCCCTCGCTTTGATGGGCGGGTGAAAACCGCACCGGCTTCATCTCGTAGAGCGTGACCTCCAGACCGCGCCGCGCCGCCTGCCAGGCCGCCTCACAGCCCGCAAGCCCCGCGCCGACGACTGCGACGCGCCGATCTTGCGATTCCGAAACTCCCGCGACCTGCTGCGCCGGCATCCACCCTCCGAGAAACGATCCCAACCATAGCTCCGAAGTCCGGCCGAGGCGTGATGGGGCCTCGGCAAATCCCTGAAATCACGAGTGGTTTCAAGCAGCTAGCGCCTGGGCCGCGGCGATCGCGTCCGCAGGCCCGGGCCGTGTGGGTCGAGAAGGGTGCCTGGGCGGAGATCAGTTCTTGGGAACTGCCGCATCGTCGACCAACTCGCGCACCTCGGGATCGGGATCTTCGTATTCGATCGCGAAACCAGAGGAGCTGTGTCGGACGACTCGGCCCACCAATTCGTACGGACTCGCGGGCGCAATCGGATCGGCGGGCTCAACGAAAACGTAGACGCGCACTCTGGAACCGACGGTGGGTTGCACCGAGGAGTCTTCGATCAGCGCACCCGAGTAGGAGATGTTCGAGAGAACCCCGATCCCCTCTTCAGGTCCCGCCGAGTAGTGGGCGTTCAGCGCGACGGGGAACCGGGCATCGCGACGCTTTTCGATATATGCAGACATAGCCCCCCCCTCACGAACCGATCGTTAGACGACTCATCGTCCGAGCCGCAACGGCGCATGAGCCCACTCTGGGATTCCCGCCATAAATCGGGCGAGCCGCCTCGGATCAGCTGGGCCGAGAGGCGATCTTCAGACGACCGTCGCGATCCTCACCAATCCGGTTCGCGAACTCGAGCTCGACCAACTCGAGCGCAAACTCGGCGGGCTCGCGGCCGAGCCTGCGCGCCAACTCGTCGCGCGAAGCGGGAGCGTCGGCAAGCGCGCTGAGAATTTCGCCGGCAAGCCCCGAGAGTTCGCACGCGATCTCTTCACGCGCGTGCGGCGCTCGGGCCAAACCGAGTTCGCTGCAGATTTCATCTGGGCCCAACGCCACATAGGCGCCATCGCGGATCAGCCGGTTGGGTCCGACGCTCGTCGGGGCCGTGAGCGGCCCCGGCACCGCGAAAACATCCCTCCCCTGATTGGCCGCGTGATTGGCCGTAATCAGCGACCCACTTCGTTCGCGGGCCTCGACGATGACGACCGCCGACGACAGGCCGCTGATCAATCGATTCCGCAGCGGGAAATACGGACGCAGCGGAGGCTCGCCGAGCGGCAGCTCGGTGACGACCGCTCCATTCGCGGCGATCCGCGCGGCGAGCGCTCGGTGTTCGCTGGGGTAGATGCGATCGATGCCGCACGCCTGGACGGCGATCGTCCGCCCGCCCGCCTCGAGGGCGCCCCAGTGGGCCTCGGCATCGATCCCCCGCGCGAGGCCCGACACGATGACGACGCCCGCTCGGGCGAGGTCGGCCGCCAGGCTGCGGGCGACCTGCTTGCCGTAGACCGTCGCCGCGCGCGCACCGACGATCGCAACCGAGATTTCGGACAGCACGTGAACGTCGCCGCGCACCACGAGCAGCGCAGCCGGATCCGAGATGCCCGCGAGGCGCGCGGGATACGCGGCAGAATTCAAAGGAACCGCCACAGCACCGGCCCGCAGGAGAGCCGCGGTCTCCGCGCTTCGATCGATCGAAGAAGCCGAGAGCCCGCGCGCGGCCAGCGCGCTTGCGGGCTGCGGGTGTTTTCGCAGCAGCTCGGCTGCGACTTGAGGCCTGAGCCCGAGTGCGCGCTGAAACGCCAGCCAGTCTCCTAGCAGGGCATGGGAAGCGCGATCGGGGTTGGCGGGATCGAGGACGTCTGGCGCGAATTCGGATGACAAGCGAGGGCTCCCCGGGACCGGGGAGCCCATGCATAGCTCGGTCGGCGCCGCGCGCGCAAATCCAGCGCGCCGCGTTCGGATGGCGCGGTCGAATTACTCTGCCGCGCCTCGCCGCTCCGCCGCGCCTCGGAAGTGATCGCCCAGCTGCAGTTCAGTTTCCGTGTGCTGAACCAACGCAACCGCTGACTGTTGTCGCGCACGCACGACGAGAAGGTTCGCGATGACGCGATCGGGTACGTCGACCCGGGTATCGCGCGCGGGCTCGGGAGCTTCCCAACCGGCTCGATAGACCTCGAGGGGGCTGCCCACCTCGAGACCGTCGAGTTCGCCCCGATTCAGATAGACGTAGTCGGCCGTGCCCATCAACACGCGACTGGCCGGAAAGAAGCTGATGCGCCCATCGATGTTCTTCGGGCTGGCCATCACCTCGACGTCGAGAACCGGCTTCTCACGCGGCATCACACGATCGCCGAGCTCCATGTCGCCAGCCGACATCCGGACCACCGCCAGCGACGCCTCGGCATCGACTTCTTGGACTTCGACCCAACCGAGCATATTGACGTGATAGCCGAGCAGCCGATTGGTATCCGGATCGATGACCTTCTCCTGGGTTCTGAACACGGTGAATTCGTCACCCGCCGATACCGCGTCTCCGCCGAGGCCGATGTACACCCGATCGCCCTGGCTGAGCATGAGGCGCTCGGGAACGGCGTCGACGATGCTCGCTGCGGCTTCGAGTTCTTCCGCGCTGACCAGTCCAGTCGTCTCTCGCGAGCTGACGCGCACGACCTTCGGCCCACCCTCTTCCTGAAACAGTGATTGAAAGCTGTCCGAGGCGGGGCCCGTCGGTTCGTCGTCGGCATCGGCCGCCAGCGGTTGACCGGCGAGAAGCTGCTCCGCCTCTTCGGCGCTCACGCGGCGCATCTCGTAGGCGCTGATCCAGATGCGATCACCGGGCACGATGAGATGCGGATTCTCGATCTCGCGATTGTCGGTCCAGACCGACGGCCACACCCACGGAGTCCCGAGGTAGGCGTCGGAGATATCCCAAAGTGTGTCGCCGGGAACGACCAGGTGGATCCTGCCGGACCGGCCCTGGTTGTCGTAACCGATTTCGCCGAGCGCGACTTTCGGGGTCGCCTCGGTGTCTGCAGCGGCGACCTCGCTCGCGGGGCCCGCGTCGGTATCCACGAGCGCTTCTGCATTCGCGATTTCGGCGCCGGAATCCGAGATCTCGGAATCGATCGCCTCTTCGTCGTTGGCTGCGACGGCCGCATCAGCATCGGCTTCGATTTCAGTGGCTGCCTCGGTTTGCGGCGCTTCGGCGGCGTCGACCGCTACCGGCTCTGCGCCGAGCGATTCTGCAGCCGGTGCCGGCGCGAGCTCGGCGTCGACCTGAATGTCCGCGCTCTCCGCGGCGTCTGCCTCCAGGGTCGAAGTTTCGTTCGCGTATAGGCTCCCCGCAGTGAGCACTGCTGAAGTCACCACAGCGAAGATCGTGAGCAGTCCGGTTTTCATCGCATCCCCTCCAAACGACGACGTCGAATCGCGGGCGACGGCGAGCCGCTTCCCCGCGGGGCCGCTCTCGCAAATCGGCCTTGTGACGCACGTAGACGTGCCCGTATCGACCGTGCGGCCGAGAGGCTTGAGGAGATCGAAGCCGGTGTTGGACTGAGATCAGCTACCGCGCTCGAGGCGAGCCAGCATGGTCCGCACTTCCGTCGCCCAGGCGGGTTCGGGGCGAATCGGCTCCCCGCTGGCCCGCTGCTCGGCGGCGTGCTTCTCGAGTTCAGCAATCGCTCGCCGCAGGGTCTCTCGCGCCTTTTCGGGGTCGCCGTCTGCCTCGTAGGCCTGGGCGAGGTGGTGCATGCTGATGCCTGAAACCGCGATGTCGCCGTCTGAATTGGCGACGGCTTCCTTCAGGTAGCTGATCGCCGCGGACGGGATTCCGCGCTTGTAGAGCACCCAGCCGAGCGTGTCTGCCACCGTCGCGGTGTCCGGCAGCGCGGCCTTGGCGTCCTGGGCGAGATCCAGCGCGCGGTCGAGGTTTTCGCCCGACTCGGCGTAGATGTAGGCGAGATCGTTCTTCGGATAAGCGAGGTCCGGGCCGTACCGGATCGCGTCCTCGTAGCGCGCGATCGCCTTGTCCTGTGCGCCTCCAAAACTGTAGAGGGTGCCAAGGAAATAGTGCAGGTTGGGATCCTTGGGGCGCGCTTTGATCGCGGCTTCGTAGGTGGTGACCGCCTCATTGAGCCGGCCGGTCTTCGCGTACATCCGCGCCAGCTGTTCGTAACCAGCCGAATCCGTCGGATCGAGTTCGATTGCCTTCTGGAAGGCCTTCTCGGCGTCATCGCTGCGGTTGTCCATCAGCGCGACGAGTCCCGAGAGTGTGCGCAACTTGGCGTTCTCGGGTTCGGCGGCAATGGCGGCGTCGACGCGAGCCACCGATTCCGCAAAGCGGTCCTCTTTCTGATCGAGCCGTACCAGATTGCGCAAGATGTCGTGATGGGTCGGCATCAACGCATTCGCCGCGGTCAGGTATTTGCGCGCTTCTTGATCGTTGCCCATACCGAGGTGCACTCGACCGAGCGCATACAGGACATCCGCGTTGCGCTCGTCCTCGGGGATCGCGTTCAACTCGGCAAGCGCCGCTTCCATGCGGCGCAAAATCACCAGACTCTGGGCCAAGAGGATTCGCGTCTGCGTCGAATCGGGCTTCGCGGCCAGATAGCGCCGACCCTCTTCGATCGCGTACTCGTGCTCGCCCAGCGAAGCGTGGACCCGAGCCAGCACGCGCCGCGCTTCGAGCATGCCCGGGTCGATCTCGAGTGCGCGCGCGAGTTCGGTGCGCGCCGCGGGGCTCTCGCCCCTGACGGACAGCGCCGTGCCGAGCACGAAGTGCGCCTGCGCGTTGGTGGGATCGATTTCGATCGCCGCCCGCAGGCCTTCGATCGCCTCGTCGACCCTCTGCTGGGCGAGGTCGATCTTCGCCATCACCATCAGCGCACTGGCGCTCGGGGTTCCGGCAGCCAGCACATCTTTCACCATCTGCTGACCGCGTTGGACCTTCTCTTCGTCACCATCGCGATAGCCGATATCGACCAGGATTTCGGCGACGCGAAGCTTCGCATCCTTCAAATTCGGATCGATTTCGAGCGCCTTTTCGGCCGCAGCGAGGGCTCCCGGAACATCTCCCTGCCGGCCCAGGTGACCCGAAAGGGTCAAATAGGGGATGGGATCGGTGGGATCGATCTCGGTCGCCTCCGCGATCAACGCGTCGGCCTTGTCGCTGTTGCCCTGGGCGACGTGAAGGCGTGCGAGCAGGTAGATCAGCGGCACGGGCTCCTCGACGGTCGGGATGACACGTTCGAGGTAGGCGGTGGCTTCATCGAAGCGTTCGCGCTGAAAATAGAAACTCGCCACGTTTTGATGGGCGCGGACCTGGTCCGCGCCTTCGGCGAGGCGCGTCGCCTCCAGGAAAGCCCGCTCGGTTTCTGCATCCCGGTTGCGGTCCTCGACGTAGAAAGCCGCAAGCGACGTATAGCTGGAAACGCTGGGATCCATCTCGACCAACTTCAGGAAATAGGGCTCGGCTTTTTCCCTGTCTCCATTTCGAGTCAGGGCCTGCGCGTACATCAAAACCGGCGCGCTCTCTTCCGGGGTCGCCGCAATCGCGAGTTCGTATTCTTCGAACGCCTCATCGATCCGCTCGAGTCGCTCGAGGGCTTGCGCGCGGTGGATATGCCCGCGCTCCCCGCCGCGGCTGATCAGTTCCTCGGCCTGTGCGAGCGCCTCATCGGGGTCGCCGGCCAGCAACAGAAGCTGAGAGAGCTGCGCGCGCGCGTCCTGGTTGTCCGGATCCAAGCGCACGGTTTCGCGGAGTTCCCAGAATCCCTCCGGAAGCTGCTGATTGGCGAGGTAGCCCTTCGCGAGCCCCCAATGAGCTTCCGCGTTGTTCGGGTCGATCTGCAGCACGTTCTTGTATTCGATGATCGCCGCCGGGTAGTCCTTGGCCTTCTGGTAGGCGGAGCCGCGGTTCAAATGCTCTACGGCCTTTTCTTCGTCGTCCTGACACGCTCCCAGTACCAACGAACAAACTGCGAGGACCAAGATCCGTGTAAACATGCGTCGCATTCGACCACCTCGTGTTGACTGAGCGTGCTGTTGGCTGCTGCAAACCCGGTATGAGACTCTGCTCCGGCGCCTAAGGTTCGGACAAAACGATGAGGAATCAAGGGGTATCGGGATCCGAGGACGCAGCCTGAGCCGTTTGCCCAGTGGCGCTCTCCGAATCCCGATTGCGGCGCCAGGCCGGATGCGTGATCCCCATCCGCTGGATCATATAGTTGAGCTTGCGCCGGCTCACTCCGATCAGCATGGCGGCATCCTTCTGAACGTATCCAGTCCGCTCCAACGCTTCGATCACGAGTTCTCGTTCGACGTCTCGTAGTGAGATGCCCCCGGCGGGCAGCTCACGACGCCAGCCAGAGTCATCCCTCGCGCTTCGGCCAACCAGGATCGATAGGTCCTCGACGTCGATTCGCGAGCCCTCCGCCATCAAGACGGCGCGTTCGAGCGTGTTGTGCAGTTCTCGAACATTGCCGGGCCAATCGTGAGCCCGGATCTTCGCCAGCGCCGCCTCCGTAAAGCCACGGATGGGATGGCGCATTTCGGTACCGAGTTCGCTGAGGAAGTGGTGGGCGAGATCCACGAGGTCCTCGGGCCGCTCGCGCAATGGCGGCAGGTGGATCCGGATCACGTTGAGGCGGAAATAGAGATCTTCGCGAAACAGCCCTTCCGCGATCCGAATGCCGAGATCCTGATTGGTGGCCGAGATGATGCGCGCATCGGTTCGCAACAACTGGCTGCCGCCCAGCCGGTGAAATCGCTGCTCCTGGAGCACGCGAAGCAGCTTCGCCTGCGTGGCGGTCGAAGTATCGCCGACTTCGTCGAGAAACAGCGTGCCTCCATTCGCCTCTTCGAAGCGCCCGATGCGCTGGCGGTCGGCGCCAGTGAACGCACCGCGCTCGTGACCGAAGAGTTCGGACTCCAGCAGCGTCTCAGGCAGCGCGGCACAGTTCACCTTGACGAGCGGCCCATCCACCCGCGGAGAAGCCTGGTGGATCAACCCCGCGATCAATTCCTTGCCCGTCCCCGTCTCGCCTGTGATCAAGACCGTCGAACGCGTCGGCGCCACCCGCTTCGCGAGATCCAACGCAATTCGGAGCGCAGGGCTGTCACCGATGATGCGATCGCTCGCCTTGCGCGCGGCCTGCTCGGCTCGCAACTCCGTCACTTCGTAGAGCAGCCGCCGGTGGTCGACCCCGCGCGCCACTCGGAGTTCGAGCTGATCGAGATCCAGCGGCTTCTGGACGAAATCGAAAGCTCCCGATCGCATGGCTTCGACCGCGGTTTCGATCGATCCGTACGCCGTCATCACCAGCACGCTCGTTCCGGGATCTCTTTCGCGCGCTGCGCGCAGCACCGAAACCCCGTCGCGGCCCGGCAAACGCAGATCGGTGACGATGACGTCGAAAGGATCGGAATTTTCATCCGAGATGAAGTCAATCGCGTCAGAACCATTTGCAACTTCCTGAACATCTTCCCAACGTTCACGAAGCGCAACCGCGATGCCGCGCCGCAGCGTATCGTTGTCTTCCACGACGAGGATGCGGGCCGGGTCCGTAATCACGGCTTCTCATCCTCGACCGGAACGCGCAGCCGAAACGAGCAGCCCCGACCCGTGCCAGAATCGAGTTCGAGCGTTCCGCCGTGGCCTGCGACGATTTTCTGTGCAGTCGCCAGGCCCACCCCGGACCCGCTCTGCTTGGTGGTGAAGAACGGATAGAAGATCTTCTCCTTCAAATCATTCGGAACCCCGGGGCCCGTATCCGATACGGTGATGACGACCTCCCTGCGCGCCACGGCATCGGACGCCGAGCGGCCATCGATTCCCACGCGAACGGACCGATCGACTGGGGTGGCGATGACGCTGTTCAGGCCGATTACGAGTCGTTTCTCGCCGCCTTCGGAGTCGCCTTCCATGGCCTCCAGCGCATTCAGGATCAGATTGGTGACCACGGCGCGAAGCTGAGCGGCATCGGCACTCAATTGGGGAAGCTCTTCGTCGAACGCGAGTTCGATCGAGCCAGAAAACGAGGAGCGTTTCAGCGCCGTGTCGAGCGATTCGTTCACGAGCTGTTCGGGATCGGTGGGGCCGCGCTCAGGCGAAAACGGCCGGACGAACTCCAGGCAGTCTTCGACCGTTCGAGCGAGCGAGCGGGTTTCGCTCTGGAGTTGCGTGACGAGCGAGCGTTCCTCGTCTCGATCGCTCAGGCGCCGCTTCAACAACCCCGTCACGATCTCCATGCCCGCAAGCGGATTGCGGATCTCGTGCGCCATTCCCGCGGCCATCTGGCCCAACGCCGCGAGCCGATCGTGAAGCCGCTCCTGCTCGTCCATCCTCTCGAAAGGCGTCAGATCGCGAAAGATGATCGCCGCGCCGCGAACCTCGCCCTCGGGATCCCGCACCGGAGTCAGCGTGAAACCGATCGTGTTCTCCAGCTCACCGCGAACGCCTTCCAGAACGAGTTCGGCGCGCGAAAGCGCGGCCCGCCCGTCCAGCGTTTCCAGCAGCAGCCTTGAAACCGTCGGTTGGAGGCTGAGCACTTCGCGGCAGGGCTTTCCGAACGCCTCGCTCGGCTCTCCCTCAGGGCAGCCGAGAATGCGCTGAGCGCCGGGGTTCAGCATGGCCACCCCGCCCTGGGCGTCGATCGCGACGACTCCAGAACTCATCGAGGTGAGAATCCACTGAGCGATATCGAGGTGGTCTGCCACGCCCCGTTATCGGCGCACTTCGGGTGGCGCCTGAATTCAATCCGCTGGCGGGACGAGGTAGTGCTTGCCGTCCTGCTCGAGCCAGCCGTCCGCCTTGAGGCCCTTGATGGCGCGGGTGACGGTCTCTCGGGAGGTTCCGATCATGTCGGCGATCTGTTGGTGGGTGAGCACCGGCGTCCTGGGACGACCCTCTTCGCCGGGTTCTTCCCGGGCGAGGCGAACCAGCAACCCCATCGTGCGTTCCTTCACGCGCTGGAAAGAAAGCGAGCTCGCCTGTTCGTCGACCTGTCGGAGTCGACGCGTCAGTTCCTGGATCACGGAAAGCGCGAGGTCGGGACTGCGGCTGAGCAGGCGCAGGAAATCGTTGCGCGCGAGGGCCAGGATGCGGACCTTGGACATCGCCTTCACGCTGGCCGAGCGGGGCGCTTCGTCGAATAGCGACATCTCGCCGAAGAAATCACCGACATTGAGTAGTTCGAGAATCTTCTCGCGCCCATCGCCGGAGAGCTTGGTGACCTTCACGCGCCCTTCGACGATGATGTACATGTAGTCGCCGGGCGCTCCCTCTTCGACAATCGTCTTGTTCTTCGGGAAGCCGCGCTCGATCAACAGCGATGCGATCGACCCGAGAGCATCTTCCGATACGCCGGAAAACATCGGAATCGCGCGCAGCGACGCAATCGTTTCAGGTTTGTGGGATTGAGCCATGGTGACTCCTGTCGACCTCTCCGTTCGATGCGCTCATGTAATTTTTCTCCGACCGCTCGATTTCAACTGGGCCACGAGCTTGCGCACGTCCGGACTCTGATCGAGACGGGCGACGAGCAGGGCATCCGGAGTATCGATCACCGCGAGCCCCTCGACGCCCAGCAGAGCAATCGTGCGATCCTTGCTCCAGACGAGATTCGCGCCCGAGTCGCATTCGACCAGGGCACCCGCGATGGACCTGGAACGTCCGGACTTCACGCCCAATTCCTCCGCGAGAGACGCCCAGGTGCCGACATCGTTCCAGTGAAACCGAACCGGCAACGTCCAGACCCGGCGGCTGCGCTCGAGAACGGCGACGTCGATCGAGACGGAGGGCGCGCGGCGGTAGATCCGACGCAACTGTTCGGCGGTCGGTCGCCGCCGCGAACCGAGCGTCGGGCCCCACGCCCGCTGGAGTTCCGGCGCGTGGGCCTCGAGTTCTTCGAGGATCGCGCCCACCGACCATGCGAAAATGCCAACATTCCAGAGATAGTCTCCGCGCTGAAGGTAGCGCCGTGCCGTCTTCTCGTTGGGCTTTTCGACGAAACGCCGCACCCGGTGAAGGCCCGGCGCTTTCGGGCCCACCGCGTGGCCGCGCTGGATGTAACCGAGACCCGTATCGGGTCGTTTCGGCGCTACGCCGAGCGTGACGAGCACGTCCGCGTCCCGCGCGGCGCGAGCGGCCTTGCGGATCGCGGCCCGAAACGCGCGCCCGTCCGGAATCACGTGATCTGCGGGCAGCACCACCATCACCGCGTCGGGATCCTCGGATCGGATCCGGGCGGCCGCGTAGGCGATTGCCATCGCGGTGTTGCGGCGCATCGGTTCCACGAGTACCCGACGCGCGGGAAGTCCGGTCTCGGCCCGCACGGCCTTCGCGTGCTCGTGGCCCGCCACCACCCAGATGCGCTCGGAATTCGCAAAGAGTCGGGTCCTGGACAGGGTGGACGCCAGCAGGCTACTGCCACCCACGACTTTCAAGAATGGCTTGGGGACCGCCCGGCGCGACGCCGGCCAGAATCGCTCACCCGCGCCACCTGCGAGGATCACCGCGTGGATCGAATCCTCGAGTTTGGCCATCAGCGCCCCACGCAGAAGTAGCGAAAACCGGCCTCCCGCATCGGCCCGGGCTCATAGACGTTGCGCAGATCGACGATCACCGGCTGTCGCAAGAGCGACTTGATGCGTACGAGATCCAGCATGCGGAACTGGTTCCACTCCGTGATCAGCACGAGTGCGTCCGCACCGCTGCACGCCTCGTAGGCGTCGCCGCAAGTCAGGAGATCCGGCAGCAGTTTCGACGCTTCCCGCATCGCCTGGGGATCGTAGGCGCGGATCTGCGCGCCTCGTTTTTCGAGCCCCTGAATGATGTCCAGGGAGGGCGCGTCGCGCATGTCGTCGGTCTCGGGTTTGAACGAGAGGCCCAGCACCCCGATCGTTTTCCCGTCGATCTCACCGTCGAGGGCCCCAACGATTTTATCGACCATTCGCTCGCGCTGGCGTTCGTTGACACGGATGACACTTTCGATGATATCGAGCTCCTGACCGATCTCGCGCGCGAAGTGCGCCACCGAGCGGGTGTCCTTCGGGAAACACGAACCGCCAAAGCCCGGACCCGCGTGAAGAAACTTCGAGCCGATTCGCCGATCGAGCCCGATCCCGCGCGCGATCGAGTGAACGTCGGCTCCAACCTTCTCGCAGAGGTTCGCCATCTCGTTGATGAAGGAGATCTTGGTCGCGAGGAAGGCGTTCGCAGCGTATTTCGTCAATTCCGCCGTCGCGATGTCCGTCATCAGCACGGGGGCCTCGATCAGGTAGAGCGGTCGGTAGAGGTCGTTCAGGATCGCGG
>JAHEEJ010000143.1 GCA_024640705.1 Deltaproteobacteria bacterium | reverse complement strand
GGCTTTCGGGCTCGCGGATTCGCAGCCAATACGGGACGCAGGTCTTCGAGCGTCTTGGGGCCAATTCCGTGAACGCGCAGCAGATCGTCGACACGCTCAAAGGGCGCGCGTTCGCGCTCCTCCACGATCTGCCGCGCACGCACGCTGCCGATCCGATCCAGACTTTCGAATGTCCGCGCGTCCGCACAGTTCAGTTCGATCGGAAGGCCGAAAAGCCTGCGTGCGGGCCCGCGGATTTCCGCTTTGCGCGTCTGCGTGGTTTCACATCGAACGGCCGTCGTGTGCTGCGCGACGGCCGCCGACTCGGTCGGGTCGAGACACTCCGCCGGATCCGAAGATGGGACGGGAAATGCCAGCGCGAAGAGCGCGGCGCTCAGCGCGAATCCCGCCAGAGCCTTTCGCTGCTCCATCTGGAAGCCTTCACGGGGGTGAGTGATCAGCTTTCCTGCGCTGGCTCGGCGGCACCGTCACCGATGAAGGCGTCGTGAAGCGTTCTCACGGCGAGCTCCGCGTATTTCTCGTCGATGAGCACCGAGACCTTGATTTCACTGGTCGTGATCAGCTGGATGTTGATCCCCTCGTCGGCCAGCACCTGGAACATCTTCGACGCGACACCCGCGTGATCCTTCATTCCGAGCCCGACGATCGAAACTTTGACGATGTTCTCGTCTCCCTCGACCGCAGCGGCCCCGATCTCGTTCGCCACGCGCTGTGCAATCTCGATCGCCTGCGCGTAGCAGGCTTTTTCGACGGTGAATGTCAGATCGGTCGTGCCGTCCTGGGAGAGGTTTTGGACGATCATGTCCACGACGATTCCGGCGCCGGAAATCGGTGAAAAAATCTTTGCCGCGATGCCGGGCTGGTCCTTCACTCCCCGCACCCGGATCTTCGCCTCTTTGCGGTTGTAGGTCACACCCGAAACGAGCAACTGCTCCATCACTTCCTCCTCGCTCACCACCCAGGTTCCTTCTGCATCATCGAAAGACGAGCGAACGTGGAGCGGCACGCTATAACGCATTGCAAATCCGGCGGATCGTATCTGCAGGACCTTTGCGCCGAGGCTCGAGAGCTCGAGCATTTCATCGTAAGAGATCCGGTCGAGCTTGCGCGCACTGGGCACCAGATTTGGATCGGCGGTGTAGATCCCCGCGACATCGGTGTAGATCTCGCACGCGTCCGCCCGAAGCGCTGCCGCCACCGCGACCGCCGTGGTATCCGAACCGCCGCGGCCGAGCGTGGTGATGTTGCCCCCGTCGTCGAAACCTTGAAAACCCGCGATCACCGCGACGACACCCGCATCGAGCACCTCGCGGAGGTTCGCCGTATCGATGTTCTCGATGCGCGCACGCAGGTGCGCGGCGTCGGTTCGGATTCCCGCCTGGCGGCCGTTGAAACTCTGCGCCGGTTGCCCGAGTTGCGAGATCGTCATCGCCAGCAGCGCGATCGTCTTTTGTTCTCCAGTCGAAAGCAACGCGTCGTATTCGCGCGCCAACGGCGTGTCGCCGCCAGCACCGTGCGCGAGAGCGACGAGTTCGTCGGTCTCACCAGCCATCGCGGAGACCACCACTGCCACCTGATGGCCCGCCTTCACGGTCTCGATGACCCTGCGAGCGACGTTCCGGATTCGGTCCAGGTCGCCGACGCTGGTACCTCCGTATTTCTGAACGATCAGTCCCACCGCTACCCGTCCTTCTCTGCCAGCAACTCCAGATTCAGCTGCCGCCCGTTTTCGCCCATCAACCTGGCCTCCCACTCTGCCAATGCTCCGGCAGCGGTGGGTCCGGAGGCTACCGCGTCCAGCCGCCGTTGGGTGGGCGTTTCGTCGGGGCGAGAAATTTGAATCTCGAGTCGGTCCGCCGGAAGCGCATCCCGGAAGCGCTCGCCCCATTCGATCAGGACGATCGTACCCGCCACCAGCAAATCCAGAAAGCCCGCACTCTCGAGTTCGGATGCACTTTCGAGTCGATAACCGTCCAGGTGTGCCAACCGGCGCCCATCTTCGAGATCGTATTCGGAACAAATCGCGAAGGTCGGGCTGGTGACCGCTTCGGGATCCACCCCGAGGCCCGCGGCGAGCCCCTTCGCGAACAGCGTCTTGCCCGCTCCCAACGGGCCGCTCAAGACCACCAGGAGTCCATTCCCGGGCAGCGAGGCCGCCAGCAGGCCCGCAGCGGCCTGGGTGGCGTCAGGGCTCCGGGAATGAAACCGCAAGGCCGACCCCGAAATCGCCGCAGATCGCAGTGGCCGAATCCGCGCGCAATTCGGCTGTCGCAGCTGGAATCTCGCGGGCGATTTCGCCCGCGAGATGGCCCACGGAGCCGGCGCGCTGGGCGAGGCGATCGGCTGCGGCGCCATGGACGAACACCGCCAACGCTGTCGCCTCGAAGGCGTCGAGTCCCTGCGCGAGCAACCCCGTCACCATTCCGAGCAGCACGTCTCCCGTACCGCCCGTTGCGAGCGCGGGACCTCCGGTCGGGTTGATCGCAATCCGCCCGTCGGGTGCTGCGATCACCGTGGCGGCTCCCTTGAGCGCGACGACCGAACCGAATCGCGTTGCGAGTTCGCGCGCGGCCGCTGGGCGATTGCGATTGATCTCGCCGATCTCGACTCCGAGCAGTCTGGCGGCCTCGCCCGGATGTGGGGTCAAAACGGTCGGCGCCTGGCGCTCGCGCAGCCAGTCGGGTTCCCGAGCAAATGGGACCAGGCCGTCCGCGTCGACCACCAGCGGAAGCTCCAGACGTTTGGCCAGCGAAGCCACCAGCGCCTGGGTTTCCTCGCTGCATCCAATCCCCGGCCCCAGCCCCAACGCGTCTCGGGCCGCGGCCAACGCGAGGATCGACTCGGCGGCACTCGACGCGAACGCGCGCTCGGGGGTGTCCGCGACCGGCGCCGTCATGGCTTCCGTACACTTGATTTCGAGGATGTCATTGAGACCGGCCGGACAGGCAAGGGTCACCAATCCAACGCCTGCGCGCGCGGCACCTTCGGCCGCGAGGGCAGCCGCACCCGTCTTGCCTTCGGACCCCGCGACGATCAGCGCGTGACCGAAGCTTCCCTTGTGGCCCGCAGCAGGTCGCGCCGGCAACCGCGAACCCGCGTGGGCGCGCGTCCAGAGTTCTGCGCGTGGCAACCGGTTTGGCGGCGGATTTCCAATCCCGATGTTCGCGACCGAAATCCGCCCCGCTGCGCTGCGCCCGGGTTCGAGAGCGAGACCAATCTTGGGCAAGGCGAGCGCGACGGTGACGTCTGCTTCGATGCAGGCGCCGAGCACCGCACCCGTATCGGCACAGAGGCCCGAGGGCAGATCCACCGAAACCACCTGCACAGCGCCATGCGCGTTGGCGCGCCACGTGTTGATGCGGCGGATCCACTCGGCCTCGACACCTTCGACGTCGCGAGACAAGCCGGTGCCGAAGATCGCGTCGACCACGACTCCGCGCGCAGGCGGGCGCCATTCGTGGTCTGCGAGGGGCACACCGACCTGGCAGGCTCGTTCGAGATTGATCGCGGCATCTCCGCTCAGGTTGCCGGCTTCGCCGAGCAGGATGACGCACACGTCGACGTCCTGGCGATGCAGGAGTCGGGCCGCAACCAGGCCATCGCCCGCATTGTTGCCCCGCCCACAGACGATCGAAACCTCGGCGCCAGCTGGAAGCTCGCGAAGCAACGCCTCGGCGACTGCGCGGCCCGCATTCTCCATCAGGGTGTCGGAGGGAATTCCGAGTGTCTCGATCGTGTGGCGGTCGAGTTCGCGCATCTCCTGCGCGGTGACCAACGGCCAACAGGTCGGCTGCGATTCCGGCGCGCTGCCCGCGCACCCGCGATCCGAAGCGCTTGCTCGGTCGTCGCCGGAGGTCATCGGCTGGATTCCAGCACGACTTGTCCGATACACCACTGCGCGTCGTGGCTCAGTGTGAGCGCGATCGTCGAAACTCCCGCGCGCCGCGCCGCGCGCTCAGCGCCACCCGCCAGGCGAAGTGTCGGCGGCCCCTCACGGCCCCGGACCACCTCGATGTCGCGCCAACGCAGCGAGTTCGCGCGCAACGCGCGTCGGGCGGCGAGTTTTGCCGCAAACCGCACCGCCAGGCTTTCGCCATCGCGCTTTTTGCGGGCCGCGTACTCGCGCTCGTCCTCGGTAAACAGTCTTTCTCGCAATCGATCGCCGTATCGGTCGAGCAGAGATTCGAATCGCGCCCGGTCCACGAGTTCGATCCCCACGCCGACGATCACTGGACGGCGGCCCTCAAATCCCGAACCGCTCGATCCAGGCCCACCAGGAGCGCTCGCGAGATCGCGGCTCGGCCAACCGCGACGATTTCCGTAGCGGGTACATCGTCGAGAACTTCGGGGGCCGTTGCGTAGCCGAGCCCGCCACCGATCGCGATTCGCAAGCGCAATTTGGCAGCCAGCCGAACCGCGTCGGAGAGCGCCTCGAGTTCTGCCCGGCGCTCGGCCGCGGGCAGATCGAGAATCGCGCCCGTATAGAGTTCGACCCCGGTCGCGCGCTCCGCGTGGGCCGCCTTGACGGCGTCGAGTTTCGGATGCACCCGCAGCGATACGGGGATTCCCGCCTCCTGAAGCCCGTGCATCACAGGTGTCAGCGGCTGGGTACCCGCGCGAAGATCCAGCGGTCCACCCGACCATCCGCCGTCCCGGGCGCCCGCTGCGAGCAAGACCCGGTCGGGTCGCGCCTCGAGCGCGACCTTCAAGAGGCCGGGACTGGCCGCCATGCAAAGCTCGAAACGCCGGGCCGCCCTGCGCGCGTTCAGCACATCGCTCTCCGCGACGGGTTTCAGTTCGTCGTCGATGCCGAGCCGAACGGCATCGACACCCGCGAGTTCGGCGAGCGTCACCGCGGCCGCCACATCCACATCTCCGCTGTGGGTCGCCTCGCGGAGACCCACCAAGGCATCTAGAACCAGAACCAAACGGCGAATCGGATCACCCTCCCAGCGCGCGGCGCAGTGCGTCCGCGAGGTCATTCGCGTACTCGCGGATCTTCTTCTCGTCGTCGCCCTCGACCATGACGCGAACCATCGGCTCGGTCCCGCTGTTACGAATCAGTACGCGCCCTCTTCCACCCAGCGCGTTCTCGACCTTTTCAAGCGACCGCGCGAATTCCGGCAGATCCTCGATGGGCTTTTTCTCGGCGACCCGAACGTTCACCAGGACCTGCGGATAGCGGACGAAATCGGTCGTCAACTCGGAGAGCGTGCTCTGCTTGCGCTGCATGTACGCGAGTACCTGCAGCGCCGTGATCAGGCCGTCCCCACTGGTGTTGTGATCCAGAAAGATGACGTGACCGGACTGCTCGCCGCCGAGATTGAATCCGCCCTCGCGCATGGCATCCACGACGTAGCGATCGCCCACCTGGGTGCGAAGCAATCCGACGCCCAATTCCTCGAGAGCTTCCTCGAGACCGAGGTTGCTCATCACGGTTGCGACGACCTGGCCGCCGCGCAAAACACCCCGCTCTACCATGTCGCGCGCACACAAAGCGAGCAATTGGTCGCCGTCCAGGATGGAGCCTTTTTCGTCGATCATCACGACGCGATCGGCGTCCCCATCGAGTGCGATACCCACATCCGCGCGAACTTCCTTGACCTTCTCGGCCACCTTCTCAGGAAAGAGCGAGCCGCAACCCTCATTGATGTTGCGCCCATTCGGCGACACGCCCAGTCGAAAGACCTCCGCGCCGAGTTCTTCCAACACGGTCGGGCCGACCTTGTAGGACGCTCCGTTCGCGCAATCGAGAACCACGCGCACGCCGTCGAGCGACAGGTCGATCGGGAAGGTCTTCTTCAAGAAGACCACGTATCGCCCAGCGACGTCTTCGATGCGGTGCGCACGCCCGATCTCATCGGGCGGCGCGCGGAGTCCCGAGAGGTCTCCCGAAGCAATCAGCGCTTCGATGTGACGCTCGATCGCGTCGGGCAACTTGTAACCGTCGCTCGAAAAGAACTTGATCCCATTGTCGTGGTACGGATTGTGGCTGGCCGAGATCATCACGCCGGCCTGACAGCGCATGTCTGCGGTCAGGAACGCCATGCCGGGCGTGGGCATCGGACCCACCTGGATCACATCCACACCCATCGAACAGATACCGGCCGCGAGCGCGTCCTCGAACAGATAACCGGACAGCCGCGTATCCTTTCCGATGATGATCCGGCGCTTGCGGGTCCCGTCTGCGCGAAAAACCCGCGCGATCGCCTGGCCAAGCGACAACGCCATCTCAGCCGTCATCGGGTGCACGTTGGCCGTTCCCCGAACACCGTCGGTGCCGAACAGTCGCCTCTCACTCATTTTCGGCACCCTCCTCGGTCACGGAGCCTGGAATCGGGTCGACCCGAATTCGCAGCTTGATCGGCTTGTCTTCCTCGACCCAGATGTGATCCACACCCAGCGAGAGCCGCACCTCGCGCTCGAGCGGCCCGCTCAATCCGGCCACATCGATCGTTTCGGTCATTACTTCAGAAAGCCGAAGCACCTTGCTGCGGGCGCCCTCGAGCCAGACCCGGGGAGGATCGATCTCCACTTCCGTGATCACGAAGCCCGCCGCGGGCTCGCCCTCCAGATCGGCTGTGACGCGGACTGATTTGCGGCTCTTCCGCTCGAATTCCAGTTCGATGGTCGCGGGCGAGCGGCTCAGGATTCGCGCGCCCTGCGGCATCACCAGGGTCGTCTCGTCCACCAGGTAAACCGCCTTTCCGGGTTTCGCGCCCTCGAGATTGACCCCGTACTCCATGTCCTTGCTCGAAATATCCCGGAGCGCGGCCCGCGGCCCGAGCACGCGGATGTTGATCACCTGGGTGCTTTTGCGAGTGATCACGAGTTCCTCGGGCATCCCGACGAATGCCACCGGAATATCGAAGCCGCGTTCGATCTTCGACGAACCGTGCGACATCCCCCAGAGAGCCGCGGAGATCGCGAGTGCCAGCAAGCCGTAGCGAATCTGGTAGGCGCGCATCCTATCCCGCCGAGCGAACCTGTCGGCTCTGGTTGGCGTGCTGGGTCGCGGCGGATTCCTCTTTGGCTGCACCCGGCCCAGCGTCCGTTCGAGCGTCGCCGTCGTCACCCGGCTCCAGTTCGGCCGCCGTCATCGCAGAGTCTTCGGGCACGTGAAGTTCACTCGCCCCCGTCATCGCGTCTCGCAAAACGACCCGCAGTCGCGCCGCATCCAGGCCGCGCACCATTTCACCACCCATCACGACGGAGATCGACGCCGTCTCTTCCGAAACCACGATGACCACGGCATCCGTCTCCTCGGTAATCCCGACGGCCGCTCGGTGTCGCGTCCCCACGCCTTCCGGAAGATCGTCGCGGAGTGTGAGCGGCAGAATACAACCCGCGTGCGAGACCCGTCCGCGCTGGATCACCGCGGCGCCGTCATGCAGCGGTGAATACGGAACGAAGATCGAAATCAACAACTCCTTTGAAACGTTCGAGTCGAGTGCGGTTCCGGCTTCGATCTGGTCCTCCAGCCCGGTCTCGCGCTCCAATACGATCAGCGCTCCCAGCCGCCTCTGCGCGAGTCCCTGGGCGGCCCGAACCACCTCTTCGAGCATCTGGGATTCCTGCTGTTCGGAGAAGGAGCGGAAGAATCCGCGGCCCACCCGCGCGAGCGCGCGCCGGATGTCGTGCTGGAACAGGATCACGATGATGATCACGGCAGGTTCGGTGAGCTTGTCGAGAATCAGGCTCATCGTGAGCAGGTTGAAGAGATCCGCCGCCACGTTCGCGACCACCAGCACGATCAAGCCCACCAGGATCTGGACCGCCCGGGTGCCGCGCATCAGCAGCAGCAACCAGTAGATCCCGAGAGCGACCAGCAGAATGTCGACCGTGTCGCGGAACGGGTCGAAATTCGCGGACAGGTACTCCCACAGCTCCCGCCAGAGTTCCCAGAGGAATTCGATCACGCGATCGCCTCCCGTTGCGCATCGCGCAGCGCGCGCGCAACGGCCACTGCTCGAACGGCGCCAGCCACATCGTGGACACGCACGGCATCCGCGCCCGCGAAGATAGCCACTGCACACGCCGCCGCAGTAGCCGCGTCTCGACACTCTACGGGATCGCCCGTCAAGCTGCCGAGAAATGCCTTCCGGGACGGTCCCACCAGAACGGGCAGCCCCAATTCCGCCCCAAGGCGGCCCGCATTGGCGAGAAGCGCGAGGTTGTCTTCCAAGCGCTTGCCAAAGCCGATCCCGGGGTCGACAGCCAGCCGCTCAGCTGGGATGCCAGCTGCACGCGCTATCGCCAGCGAGACACCGAGTTCCTTCGCCACCTCGCCTAGCACATCGTCGAAATGCGGATTCTGCTGCATGGTTTCGGGCGTTCCCCGAAGATGGCCGACGATCAGAGACGCCCCGCCCGCCGCCGCAATCTCGGCGAGTGCTGGATCGAAGCGCAGTCCCGAGACGTCGTTGACGACCCGGGCTCCCGCCTCGATCGCGGCTTCAGCGACCGCGGCCTTGCGTGTGTCGATCGAAATCTCCACCGCAAACCGCTTGGCGAGGGCCTCCACGACCGGCGCGGTGCGGTCGATCTCGATCGCCAGCGGGATCTCCAGTGCGCCCGGGCGGGTGGACTCGCCGCCCACGTCGAGCATCTGCGCTCCCGCCTCGATCATTCGCGCAGCCGCGGCGACCGCGGCATCCACGTCGACGGCGCCCCGGTCACCAACCAGGCGTCCTCCATCCGAGAAGGAGTCTGGGGTGGCGTTCAAGACACCGACGACCGTTACGCGCTCGCGCGGAAAGATCGTCGACGCAGTCAAGGGCACT
>JAHEEJ010000142.1 GCA_024640705.1 Deltaproteobacteria bacterium | reverse complement strand
TTGATGAAGTGCGCCTGATCCCGGTTTCCACTCGTCATCACGACGTTTCCCTGATCGTCGGTCACCTCCAGGTTGATCCACGACTGGATGATGTCCAACGGTCCCGTGGGAAAGTCGTGGCCGACCTTGTTGGACGAAATGACCACGCGAATGTCGATCTCCTCACCGGGCCGGACCGAATCGGGCGATTGAATCTCGATATCGACCGCGGGACCGGTGGCCCATTTGTAGGCGATCTCGGGAATCTCGCGTTTGCCCTGCAGCCAGGCCACCGTGAGATCGTGGTGTTCCTCCCAGCCCTCGAGCTTGAGCACACTCGGAACGAACGAATTCGCGGCGATGAAACGGTGATCGCGGTGCTGGCCGTCGTCCTTCGAGCGGTAGCTGTCCATGTCGTCACCGGCGGCCGGATCGTCGGATGCCTGCAGCGGCATGTGGCATTCTCGACACTCGACCACCTTGTCGGGCTCGCCCTCCGGGTTCCACTTGCTCTTGCGCCAGTTGTCGTACTGGTTCTGGAGCTGCACCCAGCCGACCTTGTTGACCTCTTCGTCGATGAACTGCTTGTGACAGGCCGCGCAGTATTCGGGCGTCTTGAACAGCCGCTTCGAGAAGACCTCCTGATGCTTCCGCGGGTAGGCCCGGATCAAGAAGTCGGAGACGCCCTTTGCCAGAGCGTTCTCATCGAGTTCGTACATGTAGCGAGCCGGTTGATCGATGGTGTAGTTCGCATTTCCCTTGAGGTCGGTCTCGCGAATCGAGTGGCAGACGAGACACGAGACGCCCTCGTCATAGCCGCGGACGCTGCTGAGATCTTCCGCAAAGACGTTCTTGGTTCCCGCGAACAGCGATGCGGGGTCGTGACAACCTCCGCAATAGCGCGTGCTCTCGGGTCCGTTCTGTTTGGCCATGACCTCCTGGATGGCCTGGAACGCGGGATCCATCGAGGACCAACGGTGCGCACTGATCGACCACTCGCGATAGATCTCGGCGTGGCAGCCCGAGGTCCCACAGTTCTTGCTGCCGGTCAGCGAACGGTCGTCGAAGGCGCCGCCTGTCGTCGTCCTGGCAAGGCTGGGGCTGAAGGGGCTGTGGCCCTCGTCGTAGTGGTAATCCGCGGGAAATTCGTTCACCCACTGAACGGGCTCGTGCAGCACGGACAAAACGGCCACGACTGCGAGGCCAGCAATCGACCAGACCAGCGCGCCCCGAACCCAGCTCTTCTCTGCCGCCAACACGGCCTGCGCGTGATCGGTCCGGCCCTTCCGATCGCGAAAGATCAGCAGAACCACATGGGGGATCAGAAAGGCGATGATCGCGAGCGTGGTGACGATGTGAATGGTGTCCCAGGTGTAGGAGATCAACGTGCCGAAAAGCGCCTGACAGGTGAGCACCACGCCGGACAGCGCGTTGAGCGCGACCATCGCGAATGCGATGTAACCGGTGATCAGATAGTGGGAGAGCGGCCGTCCGCGGTAGATCCACCAGTGGCGACCCTGATAGACCAGATACGGCACCAAAAACAGGATTCCAGCCGCGGTGTGGACCAGTACCGAGACCTGGCTGGAGACGCTGAAGGGCAGCAGCCAGATCCACAGGCCCGTGATGGTTTCGAATAACAGCAGCCCTCCGACAAAGATCGAAAGTCGGGAGCCCCACTCGAGGGCGCGGCTACTCTGGGTGTTGGCTGGCTGGGCTTGAGCACTCATCTCTACTCCTGGTGTCTTCTGGCAGGAGGGCCCGCGGTCTATACTCTCGAAGCCATCGGCAGGCGGGCCCGCGAGGCGTAGCGTTGTTCGCCGTTTCTCGTTATCCAACATAACGAGAAACAAGCGAAATCGCCTTCACCTGAGAGCCACTGGTAGGACGCAAACGCATGCTCGGATTCACGGCAGCCAAGGCGTGGCGAATTGCCCCACTCGCCGCTTTTGTGTGTCTACTGCACTGCAGCCAGGAAGCTCCGGTCGAGAACCCGCCCGAGTTCATCAACGCGATGAATCGCGGCAAGGCCTACCTCGAGAACCAGGACCCGGCCATGGCGATCCAGGCCTTTGGGCAGGCCGTGACCCTCGCGCCGAAGTCGGCGCCAGCACTGAGGAATCTCGCGCGCGCCCAGTTCATGGCGCTCGACCTCGCGGCTTTCGCCGAGGCCCTCGATCGCGCGCGGGCGCTCGAACCCGACTCGGTCGCGACCCACTACCTGAGCGGTTTGCGCCACGCCCGACTCGCAGAATTCGAGCAGGCGATCCCGTACTTCGAAGAGGCGGTGCGACTCGACCCCCAGACGGCGACGCTGCGCTTTCAGCTCGCGAACGCGTATCAGGCTGTGGGGCGCCGCGAGGAGGCGGTCGAGCAGTTTCGCGCCACAGCCGAGTTGGATCCGCTCCATGCGGCCGCCCATCACCGGTTGGCGAGCTACGCGCGCGAAGCCGGAGACACCCAGGAGTTCGAAGCGCAATCGAGGGAGGTCCAGCGGCTCAAGAACCTGTTCGGCGAGCAGAGCATGGCTGCCGAGTTGCTCGAGGCCTGTGTCTACACCCAAACCGAGCCCGCTGTCGCGGTTGCGTCGCGCGTGGCCGGAAAGCCGCGCGGGGACGCCGTGCAATTTCGCGAAGCGACGCGCGAGATGATCCCCGACGAGTTCGAGCAGACCGCACCCGCTGTCGCTGCGACGCTGCTCGATGTGGAAGAGAGCGGGCGTTACAGCTGGTTCGTCGCATCCGCGGACGCTGGAGCCAACATCCTGGCTCCGGCGGCGGATGGGACGTATCTCCGCACGCCTCTCGATCTGGAGTTGTCGCAAGCGGTGCTGTCGAGTGAGCACCTCGTGGCCCTCGCGGGCAGCCTCGAGGGGAGTAGCGACCTGGAGACGCCCGAATACCCCGCCCCGGAGATCCTCAGCGACCTGATCCTGCTCGGAGACAACGGAGCGCAACTGCTCGGGCGAACCGGTCCGCGGGCGTTCAAAGACCTCACCGACTATGCGGGGCTCGCCGGCGTGACGGGGAACACGGCGCGATGGGTCGACTACGACCACGACGGCGACATCGACCTGGTCGTGGGTGGAAAAACGGGGCTCGCGTTGTGGCAGAACGGTTTCGGCGGGCAATTCGAGGAGGTCAGCCGCAGCGTCGGACTCGATGAATCCCAGCCCGTCTGGGATGTGCTGGCGGCGGATCTCGACAATGACGTCGCCATGGACCTGGTGGTCGCTCGGGGCACCCAGCCGACACGCGTATTCGAAAATCGGCGAACCGGGCAGTTCGGCGCACAGCCGGAACCGCCTGGGCCGTGGCCCGCCGCGCAATCCATCCTGATCGACGATCTCGACAACGACGGGCACTTCGATGCCGTGCTGATCGATGCAGAGCAGCTGTCGATCGTACCGGGGCGCGGCGGCTCGAGGCAGCGCATCGGGCTCGCCGGGATGAAATTCCGGACGGCCGCGCTGATCGATTTCGACAACGACGGTTGGCTCGACCTGCTCCTCGGTGGAACCGCAGCGAACGCTTCGGACATGGGCCAGTTGGTGCTCTGGCGCAATGGCGGCGCCGACGGTTGGCACGACGCGAGTGCCGAAACCGGCATCGCCTCGATCTCGATTCCAATGCCGAAACAGATTTCGGTGGCAGATCTCGATGCCGACGGAGACAGCGACCTGCTGTTGTTGACGGAAGCCGGCTTGAGAACGCTGCGCAACGACGGTGGCAACGCGGGCGGCCAACTCAAGATCCGGCTGGTGGGAACCAAGACCAACCCCAACGGCATCGGCACGCGCGTCGAGGTTCGCGCCGGCACGTTCTGGGCGGTGCGCTCCGTTTCGCAGCTGCCCGTCGAAATCGGGGTGGGCGAAAACAAACAGCTCGACTCCGTTCAAACCGTTTGGACCAACGGTGTGGTGGAGAACGGCATCCAAATCAGCCCTTCGGCCGAACCGATGACCATCGTCGAACGGATGGTCGCAGCCGGCTCGTGTCCGTTCCTCTACGCGTGGGACGGTCGAGAATTTCGCTTCGTCACCGATCTGCTCGGAAATTCACCGCTCGGCCTTTCGCTGCGTCGCGGCGTGACGCTCGCGGCCGACCCCGACGAGCTGGTCTGGATTGGCGACTCTGCGAACTTCAGCCCGCGCGACGGACACTACGTCCTTCAGGTCACGGAAGAGATGCGCGAGGTGCTCTACCTCGACCAGGCGCGAATGCTCGTCGCCGACCACGCCCAGGACGTCGAGGTGCATCCGACGGATCGATTGATGCCACCCCCCTTCCCCGTCTCCGAGCTCTGGCCCATGCACGCGCCCAGGATCCCGCAATCGGCCATGGGGGATGACGGCATCGATCGCACGCGAGCCGTGCGCGCCATCGACGCCGAATACGCTCCGGCCGGGCGGCCGCTCAGCTCCCACTTCAGGGGCCAGACCCACCCCCTGACCCTCACGCTCGACTTCGGCTCGCTCGACGACCTGCGCGCTCCGGTTCTGGCACTGACCGGCTGGCTGCAGTACGGCGACGCGAGCACCAACATCGCCTTGTCGCAAAGCGCGCGCGAGATCGTCGTGCCGACCACGCTCGAAATGGAATCGGCGCAGGGGGATTGGGAGCCCGTCGATGTCACCGTCGGCATGCCGGCGGGCAAGACCAAGACGATCGTGATCGATCTCGAGGGAAAACTCGCACCCGGCGTTCGGCGGTTGCGGCTCCGCACCACATTCGAGTTGCACTGGGATCGCATCGCGCTGTTCGAACGATTGCCCGCGAGCGCCCTGGAAGTCCACACCGTGAAGCCCACGAGTGCCCGGCTGCAGGCGCGGGGATTTTCGGAGATTCGATCGCGCGCCGCCAACCACCCCCCGACACCGGATTGGTACACGGTATCCGCGCGCCCGCCCTGGCGCACCACACCCCAGGGCTGGGTCACTCGATTTGGAGATGTGCGGTCGCTCGTCGACCTTCGAGACGCAAGGCTCGCACTGCTCAACGGAGGCGATGCGTTGGAGCTACAGTTCGCGGCAGCGGATCTACCTCCGCTCGAGCGCGGGCGCACCCGAACCTACTTCTTCTACTCCGTAGGATGGGACAAGGATGGCGACCACAACGTGGTCGACGGAGACAGCGTGGAACCGCTGCCCGTGATCGCAGGGGATGACGATTGGCGGATCCGTTACAACACGCGCTGGGTGCCCAAAGATTGGCCGACGACCGCGCCGTAGACCGGCGCCGATGCCCCTGGCTTGGCGGCCGCCTCTGTGTCGTCGCGTCGGTATCCGCCGCCCTTCTGCTGACGACCCTTCCGGGGTGCAGCGAAGATCCAAACGCGCCCCCACAATCGATCGATGACTGGATCGCGCACCACCAGCGGCTCGAAAAGACCGTCTGGGCGGACGAATTCCTCGCGCAGCAGTACGAGAAAACGCTGGTCGCGCTGTGGGACGCACTGCTGCGCGCCGACCGCAAAGGAGAACCCGGCGCGAAGCCGAAGATCCTCAGCTCGGTCGGCTTCGATAGATTGACGATCGGAACGCTGCAGCAGATCGATACACTCGATCACGACATCGCCGTGTTCGCACCCCGACCTCCCCACACCCCACTCACACACGACGACTGGACCGAGTGGGTCGAACGGCTTTCGAATGCCGGCTATCGCCTGGTCCAAAGCGAGTGGCACCACGTGCGCTTCACCCCTCCCCGCGACGACGCGCCGGCCCGCTCGCAAATCGAGATCGCACTCCATCTGATCGAGGGGAACGACGTTCAGCGCATCATCGTCGAGGGCGAATTGGCGGTCACCTGGTCCGACCAGCTCGATGAGCGCGGCAATGTGCTTCCGGCCGGGATCGATGCGACGGCACTGCGCGTCCTCAAGCGTCCAGGACCCGCTCCATTCCAGGAGGCCCTTCGATTCGAGCGGCCGATCCGGGGCGGACTCTCGGGCATCCACCCGGTCCTGCTCTACGACCTGGACGAAGACGGCCTGCTGGACGTGGTCATGGTCGGCGCCCTGCGCACCTTGTGGAACCGCGGCGACGGCCGATTCCAGAAGGCGCCACTGGTCGAGTATCCCTACAAGCTCACCGAGACGGGAGTCATCGCCGACATGAACGGCGATTCGCACCCCGACCTGATCTCGACCCGGGCGCGGGGCGACCTCGTGCTCTACCTCGGCAACGCAGAGGGCCGATTCCCCGACGAACCGAAGGTCACTCCCCGCTTCGAGCAACCGCTGCGCGGCCCCTCGTCGATGACCGTCGGAGACGTCGACGGCGACGGCGACCTCGATCTATGGCTCGCCCAGTACAAGCCTCCCTACGAAGGCGGCCAGATGCCCTCCCCCTACTACGACGCCAACGACGGCTACCCGGCGTATCTGCTGTTGAACGATGGAGAGGGAAATTTCTCCTTCGCTACCGAGGCCGCCGGACTCGAAGCGAAGAGGTTCCGGCGAACCTACGCGAGCAGCTTCTTCGACCTCGATGATGACGGCGATCTCGATCTGCTCGTCATCAGCGACTTCGCGGGCATCGATCTGTATCACAACGATGGACACGGGCACTTCACCGACGCCAACGACACGATTCGCGCCGACCGGCACCTGTTTGGCATGTCGGCGGCGTTTGCGGACTACGACCTCGACGGCCGCCTCGATTTCTTCGTAGCCGGGATGGCCTCTGCGACAGCGCGGCGCCTGGAGGCCATGGACCTCGGACGGACCGACCGACCGGACATGCAGAAGATGAGGATGCGCATGGCATTCGGCAATCGCATGTATCTCGCCAGCGACGAGGGTTGGCGAGCACCCGATTTCAGCGACCAGGTGGCGCGTACGGGTTGGACCTGGGGAACGACGGCCTTCGATTTCGACAACGACCGCGACCCGGATCTGTTCACCGCGAATGGACACATCAGCGGGACGAGCACGAAGGATTTCTGCGTGAGCTTCTGGTGTCACGACATCTACGACGGCGTGTCCGAACCCAACGAAGCATTGGGCCTGCTCATGCGCAAGCGGATGACCGTGCTGGACTCGGGCGCAGAATCGTGGGACGGCCACCAGAAGAACCGGCTGCTCATGAACCTCGAAGGGGGCGGTTTCGTCAACGTCGCGTTCCTGATGGGCGTCGCCGATACGTTCGACAGCCGATCTGCAGTCAGCGGAGACCTCGATCTCGATGGCCGTGTCGATCTCATCGTAGTGGAAGACCACGGCCTCAAGGGGCAGCGGCTCCACATCTACCGGAATCGACTCGAAACCGGCAACCACTGGATCGGGGTCCGCTTGCTGGAAGAGGGAAATCGAACCTCACCCGTCGGCGCATCGGTCACGGTGCAGACCGCCGAACAGACCCACGTGGGGCGAATCGTCACGGGCGAGACGGTATTGGGTCAGCACCCCACGACACTGCACTTTGGATTGGGATCATCGACACGCGTAGAGTCGATCGAGGTGCGCTGGCCGAACGGGGCAACGCGCAGCATCCGCGACCCGGAGATCGATCGATACCACCGGATCGAAGCGACCGGCACCGATCGACCGCCAGCACCGTGACGCACTTTGCGCCCTTCGAGGCCGGGCGAGCTGGACAAGGAGAAAACAGTTCCATTCGCAGCTCTTCTGGTGCCCTCCGTCAATTCAACTTGCTCGCCCCCGACCCCGTCCCCTAGCATCTCTGAAGACCCTTCTTCGGGCCGGCGCAGCGAAGGCCGTGCACAGTGCCATGACCTTGCCGCGTCGGCGGGCTGAGGAGCGCACCATGACCGCCATGAAGCTGATTGTTCTTCGAAAGGCGAGCCGAGCGGATCGATCGAAGCCTCGCCGGAGGCGGATCGCCGTCGCAGCGGTGGCGGCCGTGCTTCTCGCCGCACCGAATGCGGTGCTCGCGATGGACTTCCCGGAGGCCCTGAAGCGCGTCGACCACGCGCTCAGGACCAATCCCTCGCACGTCTCCCAATTCGCGCTCGATTCATGCTTCAATCGCCGCAACTTCGCCGTCAAGCTCTACGAATCGCGCCAGGTCGAGCGGGCCGAACGGAGCCTGGAGTTCTGCTTCGACGCCCTCGAGATTCCCGCAGTCGCCCCCAAGGCCAAGGCGGAAGCGGGGCTTGATATCGGCAAGGCCAAGGCGAAAGCCGTGCAAGAGGCCGAGCAGGCATTGGCGCTCACCCCGAACATCAAGGACGGCCTCGCGATCTACCGCGAATGCGCGAGTTGCCACAAACCCGAGGGCTGGGGGCTCGAAAACGGCTCGGTACCGCAATTGGCGGGGCAACACAGCAACGTCATCATCAAACAGTTGATGGACATCCGGGCGGGGAGCCGCGGCAACCCGATGATGGAACCCTACTCGTGCGCGGAGGCGATCGGCGGCGCCCAGTCCGTCGCAGATGTGGCGGGCTACATCGACACACTCGAAATCAGCACCGCCAACGGCAAGGGCCCCGGGATCAACCTCGAACTCGGCGAGCGTCTCTATCAGGAAAATTGCGCGCGCTGCCACGGCGCCCGCGGCGAGGGCGATCCGCTGAAATACGCGCCCCGCATCCAGTCGCAGCACTACAAATACCTGGTGAACCAGTTCCGCTGGATTCGGGACGGCAAGCGACACAACGCAGACCCCGAAATGGTGGCCCAGATCAAGGACATGAAAACGACCGATGGCAAAGCCATGCTCGACTACGTCTCGCGACTCGAGCCGCCCGAGGAACTACAGGCACCGGAAGGCTGGAAGAATCCCGACTTCGCGGAGAGCAAGTCGAACTAACGATCGGCGCAGCAGAATGACGGCGGGGAGAGTTCCCT
>JAHEEJ010000141.1 GCA_024640705.1 Deltaproteobacteria bacterium | reverse complement strand
TCTACTACAACGATGGGGCCAGCCGAAGCCTGGGGTACACCCATCAAGAGATCCTCGGCAGCTTCGTCGCGACCGTCTATCCCGATGTAGAAGAAGCCAAGCGCGTGATGCGGGCGATGCGCGGTCCGGACTACGGTGGGGCCGGAATCGTAGAGACGTTTCAGACCACGTTCGTCGCCAAGGACGGTCAACACATTCCCGTCGCGATGTCGTCGACCATTACCTACGACGAGTCGGGCGAACCCGATGGGACCATTGGCTATGCGAAAGACCTGCGGGAGATCCTCCGGAAGGACAAGCTCGCGACACTCGGCGAGGTGGCGGTCGGCCTCTCCCACGAGATCAACAACCCACTCGCGGTCATCCTCAACCTGCTGGACCTGCTCGAACGAGAAATCGACGAGCTCGCAGGTGACGAAGACAGCTCCGTGGAGTTCGAACGCCTGTACGGGATGCGCCGGGAGGTCACCCGCATTTCCAGCATCCTGAATCGCCTGGAAGAAATGGTCGAGACCGAAAATTACGAGACCACGAATTACATCGGGCCGACGCGCATGATCGATCTTCGCGGCCCGCGCTCCGAGGTGTCTGATGGGCCGGACCTCAAGGACATCCGGATCCTCGTCGTCGATGACGATATGGGAATCTGCCGCTCGATCGAAGAGATGCTCGCTGCCGAGGGCTGCGTGGTGGAAACGGCGGCTGATGGCGCCGAGGGCTTGCGGAAGATCGAATCATCGAATTTCGACGTGGTTCTGACGGATGTCGTGATGCCGGAAATGGACGGGTACGAACTCTACACGGCCGTGCGCGAGCGCTACCCGAACCTGCCCGTGTTGATGATGACCGCGTTTCACTACGACAAGGACCACATCATCAAGCGCAGCAAACTCAAGGGCTTGAAGGATGTGCTGTTCAAGAAGCCCGTCGATCCCGATCGGCTACGCCGCGTCATTCGCGAGACCGTCGATCGCGACTGAAGTGTCGGGCGCTATTCCGCGTATCCGAGCGCGCGCAATCTTTCGACCCGCATTTCAGAGGGCTCTTGCGCCTCGACCATTGGCATCGCCTGCTTGAAGTAGGATCGGATCGTCTTTTTCGAAATCGGGTCGATCGAATCGACGGCTTGCCAAGCTTCACCCGGCTGCCAGCGGTATGCGGCCCAACGTGGCGCCATGATTGGCAAGCGGTTCGTCTCGCCTGAATCCCACGCCGCCAGGATGTCGCCGACCCGCACGAAGCCACCGGGGCCGTAGGCGCTCAGATCGAAACCCTCGTCGCAGTACACCAGCCGGTCGGGCAGGGGCGAAGCGCCGCGAATGATCGGGCCCAACGCGATCCCGCTGGTGCCTGCGGGCACTTCGAATCCAACCAGATCGAGAAGTGTCGGCATCAGATCGACGTGATGGACGGTTTCCATCCGGTGCCCCTCCGGTAACCCGGGTGCCCGGAGAATCAACGGGACATGGGCCTGGTCGGGTGTCGTGGTGCTTCCATGCGAGAAGTAGAGGTCTGCCTCGCCGAGGCTTTCACCGTGATCGGCGGTGAATGCGACAATGGTTCCCTCACCCGATGTATCTGCATCCACCTGCGAGAGGAGCTCCCCGATCCAGTGGTCTGCGTAGGCGATTTCTTCCGCGTAGCGGGTTTCGTAAACACTCGGGCGGCGAATGCCATCGAGTTCTTGATAGGAGGGGATGCCGTTCAGCCCGGTCACGGTGTCGAGAATCGGTAGCGGCTTCTCGTCGGCTTTGAATTCAGGTTGAAATCTTCCCTTGAACTCGGGAGGAGGCGTATAGGGTCCGTGCGGGTCCTGGTAGTGAACCCACAAGAAGAACGGTCGGCTGTCCCGATGCTTCAACCAACGCAGCGCGCTCTCGGTCGTTTGCTCGGCGATTCGCTCGAACGCGAAGCCTCGATTCAGTTCAGCATGGGGCAGCTCGTCGTCGTAAACCTCGAAGCCTCGATCGAGTCCGATGCTGCGATCGAGCATGATGTTTCCGACGAAGGCGGCCGTCTGGTAGCCCTCTCGATTGAAGATCTCCGCGAGAGTGGTGATGCCCTCCAGCCGGGTTCCGCCGTTCATGTATCCGATCGTATGTTCGCGGGTGTAGCGCGAGGTCATGATCGAGGCGTGTGAGCCCGAGGTAAAACTCGCACCCGCAATCGCGCGCTCGAAGACCACACCACGCGCGGCGAGGCGGTCGATCGCGGGGCTGGTGTCCAGCCCGAACCCGTAGACACCCAGCCGGTCCGCCCGCAAGGTGTCGACCGTGATCAGCAGGACATTGGGTCGGGGCTGCCCGGGTTCGCTGCAGCCCGATCCCGCGGCGGCGAGAAACACTGCGGATAGCAGGCTCGCGAGCTTGGGCCAGCGTCGATTCGAGCTCGATGATCGCGTGTTCAAGGGGAACTCCGCGGGAACAATATTCAGCGACCCACAGAAGGTACATTCGAAAGCGCTCGGGCGGCACATAGCCCGATGACCGTGCGAGCTCCGGCTGCGCGCAGTGCGATCGCCGCTTCGGTCAACGTACTGGCCGTCGTCACCACGTCGTCAACCAACCAGACCTGCTCTGGGATCTGCCTGCCGCGGCGTGCACGAAATGCATCGCGAACATTGCGCCGCCGCTCGTGCCGATCGAGGCCCGTCTGGCTGGTAGTGTTTCGCGTGCGGCAAAGCGCGACGGGGTCGAAAGGAATCCCGAATTCTCGGGCCAGAGATCGGGCGAGTTCAGCGGCGGGATTGAAGCCTCGCAACCGAAGTCGACGCGGATGCAGTGGAACCGGTACGACCAATCCAGGCGGAGGCCCGGAAGCGCGGTATCCGGCCTCGTTCAGCATCGCCTCGACGACCGACGCGGGCGCGGGATCGAGCCCCCGTAGCCCCTTCTTCGGGTATTTGAAACGGTGGATCCAGTCGGCAGCGCCACCCTCGAATCGGAACGCGGCGAAACAGGCCGTCAATGCGGAGTCCGAGAGTTCGCAGCTCGCACACAAGCGGCTGTCGGGTTGCGGTGATGTTTGCTGGCACAGCTGACACGCGCCCGGCGCAATCCGCTCGAGCCGACTGTCGCAGACCCTGCAGAGCACAGCGGTTGGATCGGTCTGGGCACCGCAGCCCGCGCAGGTTGGCGGAAGCACCAATTCGACTGCGCCCCGCGAGAGCTCTGCGAGTTTGCGGAAGGCCACGACGGCGGCTGCCTTGGGCCACAAGGGGCTGTGCTCCGCGGGATCCAATGGGGTGGTGTGCGGCGCCACGCCGCCGCCAAAGCGCTGTCTTGGCGCTCAGGAGTCGCGAACGATCAGGCTTTGGCCGGTCATCTCCTCGGGTCGTGGAAGACCCATCAGTTCGAGAACGGTCGGCGCGAGATCCACCAGACTGCCGTCGCGCAGGTGACGGCCCGCGGTGTCGTTGGCGACCCAGAAGCAGGGTACCGGGTTGGTGGTGTGAGCGGTGTGCGGTTCGCCGCTTTCCGGATCGACCATCATCTCGCAGTTTCCGTGATCCGCGGTGACCAGCAGCGAACCGCCTTTGGCCAACACGACTTTCGCCAGTTGGTCCAATCCACCATCGACGGTTTCGACGGCCTTGATCGAGGCGCTGAGATCGCCGGTGTGGCCCACCATGTCTGGATTCGCGTAGTTGATCAGGACGAACGCGTAATCATCGTCCGCAATCCGACGCACCGCCTCTTCGGTCACCTTCGCTGCGCTCATCTCGGGCTTTTGGTCGTAGGTGGCGACGTCGCGCGGCGAAAGGATCAGGATGCGATCTTCGCCGGGGAAGGGATCTTCGAGTCCCCCATTGAAGAAGAATGTCACGTGGGCGTATTTCTCGGTTTCGGCCACACGGAGCTGGTGGAGCCCCGCCCTGGAAATGATCTCGCCCAGTCCATTGCGCGGAATTTGCGACGGAAACGCGACTGGAAGGTCGAAATTGGCATCGTACTCCGTGAGACACACGAACGTGATTTGATTCGGAGCCGACTTTCGCTCGAACTGTCCGGTATATCGCGCCGGATCTACTCCGGTCAGTACGTTGGTGATCTCTCTTACGCGATCTGCGCGGTAGTTGAAGCAGATCATGGCGTCGCCGTCGACCAGCCGCGCCCCCCCGTCGATCACGGTGGGTTCGATGAATTCATCGCTCTCTCCGCGCCGGTAGGCGTCTTCAACCGCTGCGATCGGATCGATCGCAATCCGTCCTTCCCCACAGACGATCGCATCGTAGGCTTTTTGGACTCGATCCCAGCGGTTGTCGCGATCCATCGCATAAAAACGTCCGCTTACGCTGGCAACGCGGCCGCCGACTCGATCCAGCTGCGAGACGAGCGAACGCATGAAGCCGCTTCCCGAATGCGGGGAGGTGTCGCGTCCGTCCATGAACGCGTGAATCGCGGGTCGAATTCCGCGGCTGGCGAGATGATCGATCAGCAACTCGAGTTGATGCAGTTCGCTGTGCACGCCCCCGTCCGAGACCAACCCCATCAGGTGCAACGTTCCGCCAGTTCTCTCGACGGTGTCGATCGCAGCCTGGATCGGGGCGTTGTTGGCGAGTTCACCACCGGCGATGGCCTTGGAGATTCGCGTAATGTCCTGCGCGTTGGTTCGGCCGGAACCCATCGTCATGTGGCCGACTTCAGAATTACCCATCTGCCCTGGTGGCAAGCCGACGAATTCTCCGGAAGTCTCGAGTTGCGCCGAAGGATAGGTGGCGCGGGCGTGAGTGAAGAAAGGCGTCCGGGCGAGTGCGGTCGCGTCGGCAGCGCCGCCGTCGCCGATGCCGAAACCATCGAGGACGACCAATACGACCGGAGCACTCACGTCCCGACACTCCGGGACGCAGCCGCCAGTTCGAGAGCGGGCGCGTCGCTCCAGAGGCGCTCGAGGTCATAGTGATCGCGGACTTCCTGCTGAAAGATGTGGACGATCGTATCGGCACAGTCGATCAGCACCCAGCGGCCTTCGTCGTAACCCTCGATTCCCATCGGGGGATCGCCGCGATCCTTGAGCGCGGCTTCGACGGCGTCTGCCACCGAGCGCACATGCCGATCGGACGTTCCGGTTGCGATGATGAACGTGTCGGCAAAGGAACTCAATTTCCTCACGTCGAGGCCGACCAGGTCATCGGCCTTCCGCTCCTGGGCTGCTTCGGCAATCAATGCCGCTTTGGCGATTCGATCCAGGTCACTCATGCACGGCGGCCTCCTTCGATATTGCGATAGACGCCGCTCTTCTCGATGGCTTCTTCGACGGCTGCTGGAAGCAGGTAGCGAACCGACTGGTGATCGCGAAGCCGAATCCGGATGTCCGACGAAGAAATGTCGAGCGCTGAAATTTCGATCAGCCGAATCCACGTACCCGCCGTGCGATGCTGCGCGAAAGCGCCGCCTCGATCCGGCTCGACGACGTCCCGAACGCAGCGGGGCAGCCAGTCCGCGAGCGAAGTCACCGCAACCGGCGGCCGGGTGATGACCGCGAAATGTGCGAGCTCGAACAATTTTTCCGGCTTTCGCCAGGAATCGATTTCGACGAAGGCGTCCTGACCGATGACGAATACCGGCTTTTCCGGTGCGATCCGCTTTCCGATCGTTCGCAGCGTATCCACCGAATACGACGCGCCACCGCGTTCGACTTCCAGCGCGTCGACTTCGAACCGGGGATTGTCGCGAATCGCCAGGCGGACCCACTCCAGGCGCAGTTCCGCCGAAGCGATCCGATCGCCCGGAATGTCGACTTTGTGGGGTGGATCTGCGGACGGCACGAAGATCATGCGCTCGAGCCCGAGCGCGTCAACGACTTCTTCGGCGGCGCGAAGATGGGCGATGTGGATCGGGTTGAAGGTTCCACCGAAAATTCCGATACGAGCTTGGGTCACGGTCATTCTCGGAGCTGACCATCTCCGCGCAAGACAAACTTCAGCGTTGTCAATCCCTCGAGTCCCATCGGCCCATAGGCGTGGATCTTCGAGGTCGAGATGCCGATTTCTGCGCCGAGCCCCAATCGAAAACCATCTGCAAAAGCCGTCGAACAGTTGACGCCAACCGTCGATGAACCGACCCGACGCAGGAATTCCTGTGAACTGCGGTAATCGTTGGTGACGATCACTTCCGTGTGATTCGATCCATAACGTCGAATGTGTTCGATCGCGGCGTCGAGGTCCTCGACGATGCGCACCGCGAGGATCGGCGCCAGGTATTCCTCCGCCCAGTCGCTTTCGCTGGCGGGAACGGCATCGCTGAAGAGCTCACAGGTTTTCGCGCAGCCCCGAAGCTCGACGCCCTGCTCGTGCAGGGCCTTGAGGATGCGCGGCATTGCGGTCGTCGCCGCATCGCGGTGGACCAGCAGGGTTTCGAGGCCGTTGCACACTTCCATTTGCGAGATTTTCGAGTCGACTGCGATGCGAGTCGCCATCTCCGGATCTGCGCTGGCGTCGACGAAGATGTGGCACACACCCGCGTCGTGACAAACGACGGGGATACGCGACTTTTCGGTCACCGTGCGGATCAACTCGGGCCCGCCGCGCGGGATGATGAGGTCGATGTATTGATCGAGGCGGAGCAACGTGTCGATCGCCGCGCGGTCCGTCATCGGAACGACCGCGACCGCATCTTCCGGTACGCCGGTCTCAGCGGCCGCCGCACGCAGTTCGACGGCCAGCGCGCGATTCGCTTCGATGGCCTCGGAGCCGCCGCGCAGGATCACCGCGTTACCCGCTTTGACACAGAGAGCGGCCGCATCGACGGTTACGTTGGGCCGGCTTTCGTAGATGATCCCGATCACTCCGAGGGGAATCCGCATGCGGCCGACCTGCAGACCATTCGGCCGTACCACGGTCGATTCCACCTTTCCGACCGGATCGGGCAGGGCAGCAACATCGCGCAGGCCCGCGATCATGTCGCGCCATTTGCCCTCGGCAAGTTCGAGGCGCTTGAGCATCGGACCCGAGATCCCGGAGCCCGCTGCGCGCTCGAGATCGGCGGCGTTGGCGGCGAGGATCTTGGCTTTCGCGTCTTCCAGGCGTTCCGCACAGCGCATCAACCAGGCGTTTTTTTCGCGAGTCGAGAGTTCCGCGACCCGCTCCGAAGCGCCGCGCGCTTTGCGCGCGAGATCGATTACCTGCTCTTCCAGGTCTTCCAGACTCATGAACCGCGTCCTCGAGAAGGAGTTACTCGGAGGGATCCTCGAGCAGGACGAGGTCATCGCGATGGATGACTTCGTCGCCATTCGAGTATCCTAGCATTTGCACGATCTCCCGCGTCGAGCGCCTCGCGATGCGCTCCACTGCGTCGGACGCATAGGCGGTCAGGCCGCGAGCCACGCTGCGTCCATTCGAATCGACACACGCAACTGGATCTCCAACCCGAAATTTTCCGCGCACTTCGACGATGCCTGCGGGCAGCAGGCTCTTGCCGCCGTGCTCGATCGCCCGCACGGCGCCGTCGTCGAGCACCAATTCTCCGTGGGTCCGGGTGGTAAACGCCAGCCAATGCTTGCGACTCGCGAGTCGGTTGCCGGTCGTGAAGATCGTTCCCACCCGCTCACCCGCCGCGACCCGCAGCAGCACGTCGCGTTTACGGCCGTTGCAGAGAACCGTCGTAGAACCACAGCGGGCGGCGGCCTGGGCGGCTTCGAGCTTGGTCGTCATGCCTCCGCGCCCGAACGCACTCGTCGATCCCCCCGCAGCCCTTTCGATTTCGGGTGTCACGCGCTCGACGATGTCGAAGATCTTCGGCTTCGCGCCGTCACCGGGTGGTTTCTGGTAGAGGCCGTCGACGTCGGTGAGAATGACGAGCAAGTCGGCACCAATCAGGTTGGCGACCGTTGCCGAGAGATTGTCGTTGTCGCCGAAGCGGATTTCCTCCGTCGCCACCGTGTCGTTTTCGTTGACGATCGGCACGACGCCGATCCGCAACAGCTCGAGCAGCGTGTGGCGCGCATTGATGAAGCGCTCGTGATCTGCGAGCCCGCTGCGGGTGACGAGAATCTGCGCAACCCGGCGTCCGCGACGGGCGAAACGCCGGCGGTAATGTTCGATGAGTCCGATCTGGCCGACGGCCGCCGCCGCCTGCTTCTCGCGAATCGAGCGGCCGCCATCGCTCCAGCCGAGTTCCCGCGCACCAATCGCGATGGCGCCCGATGAAACGATCACGACCTCGCGGCCCGCGTCGAAGAGTTCGGCGACCTGGCGGGAGATGTCCCCGAAGACCCGCGACTGCAGCTCTCCGTCCCGGGTGAGAACGCTGCTCCCGATCTTGACGACGATCCGACGCGCCTCGGCGGCGGTGGGCCTGGCGCTCGACTGGACTCCGCTCAAGATTCGCCCTCCGCCATCCCTGCCGCTTCATCCGCGAGGGCCTGATCGAGAGTGTGTACCATCGCGCCCAGCAGGGCCTCCACGCCGGCTCCTGTTGCAGACGAAAGCCGCAGCACGCGTAGGCCCCGTCGCGAGAGCTCTGCTTCAACGGCGTCGAGGTCGCTGGGATCCTGGATCAGATCGATCTTGCTCAGCACCACCAGCTCCCGGCGTTCGAGCAGGTCGGAGCGGTAGGAACCGAGCTCCTGCCGGATCGTCTCGTAGCGCTTCACGAGGTCCGCGGACTCGAGAGCGATGCTGCTCGCGTCCAGAAGATGCACGATCACGCGGGTTCTTTCGATATGGCGCAGGAAGCGGTGGCCCAGCCCCACCCCTTCGCTCGCGCCCTCGATCAGCCCCGGGATGTCGGCCGCGACGATGCGACGATCTCCGATCTCGACGACGCCGAGCGAAGGCGTCAGCGTCGTGAACGGATACGAGGCGAC
>JAHEEJ010000140.1 GCA_024640705.1 Deltaproteobacteria bacterium | reverse complement strand
CGCTCGCAAAATACCTTCGGGATACCCCTGCACTTGTGAGAAGGACGCCGCGCATACGATCGCGACATCGATGCTTCGCTGGTCGTCGCGCGCGAGAACCGGCGGGTAGCCGAGCGGCGTGTTGCTCGCAGAATCCTGATAGTGGATGCGGAAGGCCACGGAACCGTCCGGGTCCAAGAAGTCGATCAGGAAGGCGAATGTCTGACCTTCTTTGTATCCCGTCGCGCGGGCCGGTGGCTGGGTGAGATCCGCGCGAATTTCTCCGGCGTAGAGTTTGATGCCGAATGCGTGAGGGGCGTGCTCGGACTGGATCGCCATGAACCGCACATCGCCGACCGAAACCCAACGTCCAGCAATCCAGCGGCTCGCGGCGCTCGCATCGAGCGTCTCGATCCGATCGTCCGGAATGTCGAAACCGCGCAGAATGTGCTTCGAGGTGAGCGACCCAAAGATCTTTGCGTTGGGTGTGTACTCGCGCCAGAAGTGGGGAACGTCCATCAGGTGGTCGTAGTGGGCGTGCCCCACCAGGATCGCCTGAACGTCGTCGAGTCGCCCGCCGTCTTCGATGATCTTGTCGACCGCTGCGTCGATCCGAGTAAAATCCGGCGAGATGCGGCCCGCTCCGACTCGGAACAAACCCGGGTTCGAGAAGAACGGGGCCGTCATGATCGCGCTGGACCCTCGCCGGATCAGGTGCCCTCCGCTGCCGAGGTAGCGGATCTCGAGCGGCGCTCCGGGCCCCGGTTCTTTACAAGTCACCTGGTCGTTCGAAACGGCAATCCGATCGACCGAAGGCCCCGCGCAGCCCGCCAGTGCCGCACACAAGCATGTGAGAAGAGCGCTTCGAAACATTTTGTCCAGCTCCCGGAGTTGAATCGGTTCCCATGTGAGCATTTCGAGCCCGGGCGATCAGTTGGGCTGGTCGGCACCCGGGCCGAACTCTTCGCGGTTCTGTTCGCGGATCGCTTCGATGATTCGCGGGAAATCTGCCTGGGTCACGCTTCGACCGATCTCGGTGAACGGCGCCTGGGCGGCGAGGTTGTCGTCGACTTCGATCTCCAGGCGCACCCAGTCCGAGAACTTCTCGCCCATGATTCCGTCGGAGATCGAGATCGTGACCGGTTTGGGATTGTCGCCGCAAACCTTGCGCAGCGACTCTGAAGTCAGCGCGGCGGGAATCAACCAGGGTGTGACCCGATCTTCGATCTCGAAGTGTCGGCGCAACGTGAGTTCCTTGTCGGGCAGGCGCCTGTTCGAGTCCCACCAGTGTTGGTCGACCGAGCGCATCGCCTCGACACCCACCGACTTCGGCACGGGCTCCAGGTATTCGAGCATCGCCTCGAGCCAGCTATCCACGGTGCTGTTGTAGAGATACTCCGTGCGGGCGGAGGACCGGGGCACGAGTGCCGCTGTGAGCTTTACACCCAGAATGTTCGAGTAGAGATCCTCGGGTGAGAAGGCCGAGGCTGTCTCTGGAAAGGTTTTCGTCCACGACCAGCCATACCAGGTGGCGATTTCGTGCCAGATCGACAGTTGGAAACCGATCCACTGCGCCATCGGAGCTGCGATGCGCGCGATGCCATACCGATCGATCGCGTCCTGAGGGATGGGTTGCGAGACGACGCGCCGCTGCCCGCCCTCGTCCGGGAATTCGATCGTCGTTCCCGTGCTGAGGTTGCGCGCGAGCGTGACTCCCAGGTAGACCGTCCAGTCGACGTAGTCTCGTACGTGGGCGGTATCGATGAATCCGCCGCGACACGTATACAGCAGGCCATTGCCTTCGCGCTGTCCGAATGCGCTGGAGCCCGCCTGGCTGGAGCGCGTCAGTGCGCCACTGTCGTAGGTGTGTGGGCCCACTTCGTCGGGGTCGATGATGTTGCCGATGCTGAATCCCGGGATCGGCACGGCGCCCACCCTGATCTTGAGACCCGTGCCGAAGGCGCAGCACGGCCGCAACCGCTCTCGGATTGGAATCTCGACCACTTCTTCCTGCATGAGATTGCGGGCGCTCTGGCCGGCTTCGCTTTCGAGCAGAACGGCGGCGTCAGCGGGGGATGGCTTTTCTCGCCCCGCCCATCGCGGCGGCTTGGCGCAGCCTGCCGTCAGCACGAGCAGGATTGCGAGGCCCAGGCGGATTGCAGCTTCGGATCCGCGGGCATCGCGCTGCTGATTCCTGCGGCGGGTCCTCCAATTCGACATGAATCACTCCGGTTTGTTCCGGCCGTTTTCGCGCCGCCGAAACGCGCTGCATTGCGCCAGTGTTCGTCTAATGACTCGCGGGCTCTGCGGTTTTGGGAAGTGACCAGCGGAGTATCCAATAGCCGATCGCTCCTGCCACCAGCGAAGCCACCAGAATGCCGAGCTTGGCCTTTCCTAGCTGGAGCGGGTCGTCAAATGCAAGTTCCGCGATGAACAGGGACATCGTGAATCCGACGCCGGCCAGACACGACGCTCCCCATATCTGACGCCAGCTGACACCGTCGGGGAGATCCGCCAGGCCGCTCTTGATGCTGATCCAGCTGAACCCGAGCACGCCGATCTGCTTGCCGAGCACGAGTCCGAAAATGATTCCGAGCGCGATGGGGTCCGTCGTCTGGCCCAAGGCGTCGCCGCCCAGATAGACGCCCGCATTGAATAGCGCAAAGAGCGGCAAGATCAGAAAGGATTGAAGCGGGTGGAGGTGATGTTCGAGTGCGATTCCCGGCGGAATCATGTCTCCCGACGCTTCGTGGATATCGTCGAGGGCGTGGAGTTGCGAATTGTCGCGTACCATGCTGTCGCGGGTGAGCGTCGTCGCTTCGAGTTCAGCGAGGCGGCCTCTCGCGCGCTCCATGAACTTTTCGGGTTCGATCTTCGCCCGGATCGGAACGAGCATTGCGACGAGAATTCCCGCGACCGTCGCATGGATTCCCGACGTCAGAACGCTCAGCCAGACTCCTGTCGCAAGGAAGAGATAGATGCCGCTGCGGCGGAATCCGACTGCGCGAGCACCCGCAATCAGCAGCATGAAGACGCCCGCGAGGGCCAGCGCGCCGAATTTCAGGTTCGCGGTATAGAAGAAGGCGATGACCAGCACGGCGCCGATGTCATCCGCGATCGCGAGCGCGGTCAGGAATACCTTGAGACCGATGGGCGCGCGGCTGCCAAACAGCGCGAGGAGCCCGAGCGCAAACGCGATGTCGGTCGCCATCGGAATGCCCCAGCCCTGTGCGGCCGGCCCGCCTGCATTCATCGCGAAGTAGAAGGCGGCCGGAACCAGCATTCCCCCAATTGCCGCGGAGACCGGCAGGGCCGCTTTCTTCAAAGACGAGAGTTGGCCGACCAGGATTTCCCGCTTCACCTCGAGACCGACGACGAAAAAGAAGATCGCCATCAGCGCATCGTTGATCCAATGCTGGAGCGACATGTAGAGCGAGGCGCCACCCCATGAAAATCCGACTTTGACGTGCGTGAAGTCGGCGTAACTCTGGGACCAGGGCGAATTCGCCCAAACGAGCGCGACGATCGTGCACGCCATCAGTACGAAGCTTCCCGAAACTTCGGAGTGGAAGAATCGGTCGAACATCGATTCGGATCGTGAGGATTCCTTCATCTAGGGCTGCCCCTTATCGCGAGTGGATCTGCTCTCCGAAGCTCAGAGGTTCTGGTAGCGGCCGAAATCGAAGATGCCGGCCTGGGTGGGTCTTCGCTGGCGCGCATCCTGGTGAATCCAATCGAGCGTGCTCCAGAATCGGGGGCTCGTGCGGCGAACTCCCCAGCGGTCGACGAATTTTTCGAAGTCCGTTGCGTTCTCGATCGCTTCCAACGTCTGCGTGAAGACATCGATGTGATCTACGTCGACTTCGAATAGCAGGTTCGGGTAGCTCCCGAGATAACCGCGGACGATCGTGAGCGTATCCTGTTCGGGGATCAGTCGTTTGTCTTCGCCGAACATCGCCGCCACGTTCGTGTGAGCGCGGTTGTGGACGAGGGTGTAGCTCGCGTCCAGTCTGGGTTGGTCGTGGGACCGCACGATCAGAAATGCCATCTCTGGAAGTTCGGAAACCCATGCACCCGTTCTTCCGGTGATCCGTTGGAACGCGCGCTGTGCGCGTTTTTCGACCAAGGTGGCCTTCGGGGAATCGCAGGGCGGCTTGCCGCAGCGATTCAGCAAGTCCGGCGGACCCGCAACCGCCGGGTCGCGCGCCAGAATCTTCTCCAGGAGTTCTTTCTTTACGTCGTCGGTTTCGAATTGAATCTGCGTTCCGTGATCCATGCTGATGATCTTGTTGACCCGATACGATCGATCGCGCTCGGCGCCCACATACCACGACTCGCGAATCTCCTGCCTGCGGTCGGCCGGGAGGAAGGCGAGGAAGAGATTTTCGGATTGCATTCGCAGGTGGTCCATGTACAGGCGCGTGGAGATCTGATGCCCCACGTTTCCGAAGACGTCGAAGTTCGCGACCAGGTCGTAGTAGATCCGCTCGAAGAGCGGAAAGTCGATCACCCAGGCGGTCTTCGGGATCTCTCCGACGAAGCCCTTGACGACCGTGGCGTTGTCGAAATGCCGGAATACCGTGAGTTGTGCGTTGCGGTTGTGTCCGTCGCCATCCCAGAGGGCGTCGAGCGAGGGGCCGAGGTCGTCGGGATCGTGTAGGGCGTAGAATTTCTTGCGGGCTGCGAGGTAGCGGCGTTGGGCGATGTTGTACTTGATCCAGAGGCGACCGACCGCCAGATCGCTTTCGTTCTCTCCCGGAAGGCTCAATAGATCCTTCGTCTCGTTGAGAAATACGTCGTCTACGACGGACATGTCGCGATCCGGATCGAGAAAGGCGACGAAGAAATTGTCCTCGATGACCGAGACGGCGATCTGTCCGCGGCAAACCGGCCCGCGGATGAACGTCATCACGAAATATTGGGCATCGTCGAGCAGGAACTGATAGCGAGAGCGCGCCGGGATCTCCGCAAAAGTCGCAAACGGATTGGAGCCCTCGCTGGCGTCGTACTCGGGTAGCTTCGCGGGCTCCCAATCCGATTCGAGGAACAGCTCGGCGAGTCGGCGCATTCGCGACTCTCCGAGCGGATAGACGATGTGGGTCTTGTGGACGATCGTCGACTCGATCGGCACCAGTCGGTACCAGAAGTCTTCAGTGCCCGGATCGTCGTAGGGCCTGCGGGTTGCAATTTCGACTACGGGCGTTCCGGGCGACGTCGAAGAGCGGAGGACGCGGAAGAAGGGACCCGTCGGTAGATCTTCGAAGTAGAGATGAGCGAAGACCCAATGCTCGAAGAGATAGCGGGAAGTGACGCGCTGCTTGAGTGAGGTCCCGTTCAAAAAGTCTTCCCACTGCTCGACCTGTTCGACCGCCGCTCTCGGTAGCGGTGGCGCGGCCGGCGGCGGGGACGCCCCCTGCTGGACCCAGGTGGACAGTACACCGAGCTCTCGCTCGGTCAGGGGCGCCATCCCGTAGGGCATGCCGCCCAGTGGATGTTCGCTCGCATAGGTTTCGAATTCAGCGTCGGTTGCACAGGAGAGTGTGCGATCGATGGCGAGCGGAAAGTCTTCCGGAAGTCGGGCGTCTGGGATCACGGGTCTGGCTCGCCCAAGAGCGAGCATGTTGAGCAGGAGCGCTCCGTAGCCTTCGGTGTTGGAGCTCTCCAATACGGAATGGAACTTCTTCTCGCGCCATTCAGCGGCAGTTTGTGCGTCGATTTCGAGGCGCGTCAGGGGCGCGGCCAAGAGGCGCGTCGCCTGGTAGACGGGTTCCTTGCTCGCGCCGCGCTCGAGTCCCTCGTAGGAAGAGAGCAGCAGTTGGCACGGCGCGTCGTAGCAACCGTGGCAGACCACGCAGCGATGATCGAGAACGGGCTTCACCTCTTCGTCGAAGGAGATGGATTCCGATCCGGTCGGGCCCGGCAGGGTTGCCAGCTCGACTGGCGGCGCCTGAGCGCAGGTCATTCCCAGGCAGAGCAGGGGGGTGGCCAGGAATCCGAGAGTGGTCGCTGCGCGTGACATCAGACCTCCGAAAATCGGAGTGGAGCCTACCGCGGCAGTTCGCAAACTGCCCGATCAGTTCCTCGGGATTGGCTCCGCCGGCCGGAGTGGCAGTGGTGCGCGGGGCTTCGCGTCTGGCGCCTGGCTCGATGGGCCTATTTCTCTGCGGCCGCCTTTGCCTTTTCGAATAGATCTTTGATCTGGGACATCATCACCTTGGTGCCCATCGCTCGTTTGGTCGAGCCGCCGAAGCCGGTGACCTGATCCGTCGAAGTGCGGTTCATGTAGACCACGAGCGTGCCGTCCTTTACGGGGAGAAAGCCCGCGACGATCTGAACGGCATTGTAACTGGCCGTCACGTAGAACTGGCGATTCGCCATCACCCAGGCATCGCCGTCCGACATCCAGATGCGATGGCTGAGCAGGAAGACCGGGGTTCCGTGGGCCATGTAGTGGGTCCAGCCAAAGTCCTCTTGCAGCCCGGTAGGACGGGACTTGGGATAATTCAACAACACATCGTAGAAGTTCGGAGCGTTCGTCTTCAAATGGCCAGCCGCTTCGACGGCGCGTCGCAGATCGCCGCCAGCATCGGTCTGCTGGTCATCGCTGCGCGCGTATGCGGCGATGCCTTCGAGTCCGTTGGTGTGGTAGGCCTGGAAGCGCGCCAGCAGCAGCTTTCGCAGCTGTTCTTCGACAGCCTTTGCATCTGCGCCCTGCTTGGCGAGCGCGCCGAAGGCGCCAATCTCCGCCGTCGACAGATTCAAATCTTCGCCGGGCTTTGCTGTCAAGAAGGTCTTGGCTTGCTTCTGCGCGTCGGATCCGAACGAGACCGCCTTGAAGTCTTCGAGGCTTCCGGTGGTTGAGATCGCGCCGCGGGCAATCGTATCGGGATCGACTCCCGCGACCAGATTCTGCTTGGCCTCTTCGATCAGCGCGGCCGGTGGCTCGCTGACGACGAAGGCCATCACCATCGCGAGTTCTCTCTCGGAGGTCGGCTTGAGGTCCGTGCTGACGAACTCGCCGTTCAACACCTGTTGTTTTGCGTCGGCCGAAAAACCGATTGCGTTCAGCACTTCGTCAGCAGTCGGAGCGGCGAATGCGGGCAAAGCCCACAATCCGACGAACAGCACTGATATCGAGGCGGTGATCCGATCCATGGGTGTCTCCGTGTTGAAGGTGCGGATGTCGATCGTTTCGAAAGAGCGGTCGAGGTTCTTGCGGATTGCCAATTCGCGGCTCGATTCTCATGCGAAGCGCGATGATCCACGACAGGGTAGATTCCATTCGCGAAACGACGCAAATGCCAGCGATCATTGGCGCGAAGGCCACTCCCGGTCGGGGTGAGGTTGCCGACTATTCTTTCGATGTCGAGTGTACCTCGCCAGCGTCCTGCGTAGTGGGATCGCGCGGCGCAATGCGACGGGCTCGAGTTGCATCGCGGCCGCCCCGCGTGAGCGGTGCGGGCATTGGCGAGCTGGATCGGCGGCGATCTGGCCGCGATCTTGCCTGGGGTCTCACTTCGCTCTACCCTGGGCTCCGCCCCGGATGGGCGTCAAGTGTCCAGTCCGACAGGCCGATCTATCCGCGAGCAGCTGCGCCCGGATGGGATCCCGGCGCGACCGCTCGCGACCGGGCATCGGAGGCAGTACGAGTGAGATCGAGCGCGAATCTCCTACTGGCGATTGGGGTCGTCTTCGTGCTCCAGGCGGGCCTCTGCCCCGTGCTTTGCGCTGCTCGAAGCGCCGAGCCGGCCTCCGCTCAACAACACGCAAGTCTGCCGGAGAAGGCGCCCTGTCACGGCAACAGCGAAACCCCCTCCAGCGGCGAGCCCGCAAAAGACTGTGACCAGGACTGCAGCAACTTCGACAGCGCGGCGCTTGCTCTCCCCGGCACCTGCACCGTCATGGATCTGCTCGCCGCGGCATTTGGCGTCGCGTTTTCTACTCCGCTTCCTCCGGCCCATACGGTTCTGGTTGGCGGGTTCGAACCGACACCCTTACCACCCCCTCGCAACCTCCTCCTCGTCAAGAATTCCTTCCTGATCTGATCCGGCTCATCCACCCGCGTCTCGCGGGTTCCGGATTGTTCGCGCAGAGCGACGTGCGTTTGATGCTCGTCTCTCGGCGATCTACGACATGAATTCTTGCTAGCGAGTCAGCCATGATCAGAAAATCGAATCTCGGCGCGAATGTCGCGTTGATTGGCGCAGTCGTTTTGTGCTGTTTTCCAGCTCGAGCGGTATACCCGAGAAGTGAATCCGAGGCTTCGGGCGATCGAGCTCCCTCACCAGCGCTGGAAATGCCGCGTGTCGCGACGGTGACTGCAGCCGCTGACGGGCATCGGGCGATCATGCCCAGCGCACACGGATCGGTTTCTGCCGCGACCGATACGGCGGCGAGTCCGCTGCCCGATCCTCTACCGCTGGATTGGTGCCTCGAGCGCGCACGGCAATCGAATCCTGCGATTGCTGCGGATGAGGCAGCCGCTGCAGCCGCTGCGCATCGCGTCTCGCCGGCAGGTGCCTTGGAGGATCCGCGCTTCAGCTACGAGGCCAGCAACATCCCCGTCGGAGACTTCGATTTCAACTCGACGCCGATGTCGGGCAACCAGCTGAGCCTGATGCAGAAGTTCCCGTTTCCAGGGGTGCTATCGAACCGCGAGAAGGCTGCCCGCGCCGGAGCTTCCGCCGCGACAGAGGATCTGGCAGATCGGCGCTTCCTGGTGGCGGCTGTGGTGGAGGGCCGCTGGGCGGAGTTGGGCTTTGCCCAACGCGCACTCGAAATCACCGATACCAATGTCGAGCTGCTCCGCCAACTGACCGAAATCGCAC
>JAHEEJ010000007.1 GCA_024640705.1 Deltaproteobacteria bacterium | reverse complement strand
CGGACGCTGACGATCGGCTCGTGGATTGGCGGCGACCGGGACGGCAATCCGTTCGTCACCGCGGAAGTTACACGGGAGGCGTTGAGTCTCTATCGCGCGGCCATCTTGCGCCACTACCGAAGGGCGATTCCCGACCTGTTGGCGCGTTTTACGATCTCCACCAGGCGCCGCGATGTCAGCGACGCGCTGCTCACGAGCCTCGAAAAGGATCGGGCAGAACTCGATGAACTGGCGCAGCGAACTGGCCCCCACGACCCGGAGGAGATCTACCGCCAGAAGCTCAATGCAATCGCGATTCGGCTCGAGCGGAGCATCGAAGAGAACGAGACCGCCGAGCCGCCCGGTTCGCGCAATGGCTACGCGAGCGAGTCGGAACTGCGCAGCGACCTCGATCTGATCGAAGCCAGTCTGGCGGAAAACTGCGGAGCCAGGCTCGCCGAGACCTGGATCCACCCGCTTCACGAGTGCCTCGATGTGTTTGGATTCAGGCTGGTGAGTCTCGACGTGCGCCAGCACGAAGGCCGTCACCGCGAAGCCTGCCGCGAGCTGTTCCGGCCAACACACGGCGCGCTCGAAGATCTCCCGCCCGACGAACAACAGGAGTTTTTCGAAAAATTGATCCTCGCGCGCGAAATCCAGTCGGCTTCAGTTGCCGAGCTGAGTCCGGAGGCCAAAGAGGTCTTCGAAACGCTCCGCTGTGTGGCCAAGGTACCGGACCTCTTCGAGGCCTCGGCCGTGCGCGACCTCGTGATCAGCAACACCGAAGATCCGGTTTCGGTCCTCGAGCTGCTCGCTCTCGCGCGGGTGACCGGCGTGGTGAAGCTGCGCAAAAACGGCGCTCTCGATAGCCGCATCAATGTCGTTCCGCTCTTCGAATCGATCGAAAGCATTCGCGATGCGACGAAGGCAATGGCTCGCCTCTACCGGTCGCCCGCCTATCGCAAACAACTCGAAGCACGCGGCATGCGCCAGCAGATCATGCTCGGTTATTCGGACTCCGTAAAAGACGGCGGCTATCTCGCGGCCTGTGCGGCTCTCGACGAAGTGCAGCGCGCGCTCGTTGGCCAGGCAGATCAACACGGGATTCACCTCGAATTCTTTCACGGGCGAGGCGGCACGATTGCGCGCGGCGGGGGGGCCACGCACGGTGCCATTCTCGCGCAGCCCATCGGCACGGTGCGCGGACGCATCAAGCTCACCGAGCAGGGCGAAGTCATCGCGATCAAGTACGGATCGCTCGATTCTGCGATCTTTCATCTCGAGCGAATCCTCTCGGCGACACTCGAGGCATCGCTACCCGAGAACAGCCTGACGCCCGCTCGCGCGGTGCCCCGGACCTGGTCGGAAGCGATGGCGCAATTGGCCGCACATTCTCGCGGGGCCTACCGTTCACTCGTCTATGAAACCGACGGTTTCATCGACACCTTCTACGCGATGACGCCCATTCAAGAACTCGCTGCGCTGAAACTCGGCTCTCGACCCGCCAAGCGAACCGACACGCGGCGCATCGAAGCGCTTCGCGCGATTCCCTGGACGTTCGCTTGGAATCAAAACCGCGTGCTGCTCGGCAGTTGGTATGGCGCAGGCAGCGCATTCGCGGCCTGGCTCTCCGAAGGCAGCGAGAGTCGCCGTACGCGCATCACGCGACTTCAAACGATGTACCGGCGCTGGCCGTTCTTCCGCGGCGTGATCGACAATCTGAGCCAGGTACTCGTGAAGGTCGAGCTGCACATTGCGGCGTGCTACGCGGAGCTCGCGGGTGACGTTCCCGAAGCCCGAGGCATTTTCGAGCGCATCGAAGCCGAGTTTCGCACGACGATGCGCTCCGTTCGGGAAATCGCGGGCGAGCGCGACGTGCTCGCATACGACCCCGATCTGCGCGAGCGCCTCGCGATCCGCGCGCCGTATCTCGACACACTCTCGTATCTGCAAGTCGAATTCCTGACCCGAAAGAGAGCGAGTGACGCCGATCTCGAAGAGATCGATCGCGCAATTCACGTCACGGTCAATGGAATCGCCGCGGGTTTGCGCAATACCGGCTAGGCCGCCTGCTGCCTATACCCTTCGATTGAGACGCCGGCCGGCGCCTTGGCCGTAGCCCTCCCCTCTCGGGCAGCTCGTCTGCCTCGAATTCCGGGCCGTAGCATCCCGTATCGAATCGCGCGGAGGCTGGTCTAAGCTCCCGGCATGCTGTTTTCGCATCGCAGATTATCGGGGCGGATCGCCCTGGCCGTGCTCGCGCTCGGCCTTGCCCAGGCCCCGGCGCAGCTCGCACGGGCCCAGGCGAACCCGGATTCGGGAGCGAAAGCAATCGAGCCCGGCGCTTCGCCCGAGGTGGCGGGTTCGAAGGAGACGCGCGCTCGAATCGCCGAGATGGAAGCGGAGCGGGTCCGGATCGAAACGCTGGCCGAGGAATGGCGGGTGCGAAGCGCCGAGTTCGCGCAGGCGCGCGAGGGCTCGCCGCAAATGCTCGCTTCGATCCAGGTCGATGTCGCGCAGCTCAAGCTGCGAGAGACGCCCAGCCCCCGATTCGATCGTCCTGTTTCGGAACTCGAGTTGGAGCTGCTCGGCCAGAAGCAGCAACTCTCCCTCGCGCGCAACGAAGCGACTGAACTCGAAGCGGAGGCCTCGTTGCGCGCCGAGCGCCGGCGGCAGATCCCGTCGTTGCTGGCGGCTGCCAGGGGGCGGCAGCTCGCGCTCGGGGACGAGGCGGGGGCGCCGACGGGCGAACCCGGGCTCGACGATGCGCGGAAGCGACTCGCCCAGGCTCGACTCCAAGCAGTGTCCAGTGAAATCGCCGCCTACGAGGAGGAGATCCGAAGCTACGACGCCCGCGGCCAACTGCTCGCGCTGCGCCTCGAGCGCGCGGCGCTTCGCGTGGCCGCGTTGGAGGCCGGGGTCGAACGGCTGCAGGAAGCGCTCGCGGCGCGGCGCCAGGGTGAAGCGGAGGTGACCGCCCGGGAAGCCGAACTTTCTTTCGAACTTCCGGAGTCGATGCCGCCGGCCGCGCTGCAGCTGATGCGCGGCCTCGCTGCCGAGAACCGGGAACTCGCGCAGCGGCGCACCGGGCCGGAGGGTCTGCTCCAAAAGATCGAAGAAACCAGCCAAAAGCTCAGCCGAGCCGAGCAGCAGGTGGCCGCCGTGTCGGCCAATCTCGAACTCTTGCAACGCAACGTGAAGGCCGCGGGACTGTCCGAATCGGTGGGGCTGCTACTCCGCAGGGTCCGCTCCGACGTTCCCGACACGAGGATGTACCGCCGTTTCATTCGAATGCGGCGCGATCAGATCAGTGAGGCGCAGGTCGCCCAGATCGAGCTGGTCGAGCGCCGCAGAGCCCTCACCGATGTCGATTCGGTTGTCGCGCGGAAGCTGGCCGAGCTCGATCCGGCAGTCTCGCCGGAAGACCGCACCACAGCAGAAACTTTTCTTCGCGATCTGCTCGAAGCGCAGCGCATCTATCTCGATACGCTGATCGCGGATACCGAGGCTTACTTCCAAAAGCTCGTCGATTTCGATGCGCAACAGCGCGAGCTGGTGGACCGCTCCGAAACCCTGAGGCGCTTCATCAACGAGCGCGTACTCTGGATCCCCAGCGGCGAGGCAATCTCCCCGACGCTCGCAGCCGATCTGCAGGGCGGGCTCACCTGGTTGTTCACGCCGCGTTACTGGGGCCAGCTTCTGCGCGCACTGGTCACCTGGATGGGCAAAGAGCCGCTGCTCTTTGCCAGCACGGTCCTGCTCTTCCTCGCGCTGCCGTTCGCATGGCCGCGCATTCGCCGCCAGATCGCGAGGCTCGGTGAGCAGGCGCGCGATCCGCATTGCATCCGGATGGCGCCCACCGCCGCAGCGGTGCTGTTGTCACTGCTGCTGGCGCTCTGGGTACCGGTGCTGCTCGCCTTCCTGGGCTGGCGGCTGAGCGTCTCGGCGAGCGCCACCCAGTTCGTGCGCTGCTTCTCGACGGGACTCGTGGCCGCGTCCTTCGTCTGGGCCACGCTGCAGCTGCCGCGCCAACTGCTCCGCTCCGGCGGGATTGCCGTCGCGCATCTGGGTTGGCCCGAAGCGCCCTGCCGGGATCTGCGCCGAAGACTCCGCTGGTTCACCGCGCTCGCGATCCCAGCCGTCTACGTGATCGCGGTCTTCGAGGTGCGCGGCGAGGCGGCGTGGAAAGAGTCACTCGGGCGAATCGCCTTCCTGCTGATGATGGCGGCACTGCTCGTCTTCGTCCGTCGAATCCCGTGGGACGCCGAGGGTTCGGGGCGGCACCAGATCGGAATGGCGCACCCGGAGTTCTCGGTTCCAGCCTGGGTGTGGCGCGTCCTGCGCGCGGCTGGATGGATCACGCTGCTCGGACTCACCGCCGCCGCCGCTCGGGGCTACTACTGGACCGCGCTTCAGCTCGTCGCATCCCTGCATGTCACGCTCGTCTTCCTGTTTCTGGTGGTCTTTGCGTATTTCCTGGGATCCCGCTGGTTGCTTCTCGCGAGCCGGCGGCTCGCGCTGCAGCGCTGGCAGACGGCCGTGGCCGAGCGCGACGACCGAGCCGCCGAAGACGACGAAAATCCGCCTCCCGAGCTGAAGGAGCCCGAAGTCGATCTCGCGACCGTCGACGCGCAGACGGGGCGGCTGCTTCGAAACGGGGCGCTGCTCGCGGCCGGGATCGGCGTCTGGGTGATCTGGGCGGACCTCGTTCCCGCGGCGGGTGCGCTACGAGCGGTCGAACTCTGGCAAACCCAATCCGTCGCCACCGTGGACATCGTCAACGCGGCAGGCGAACGCGTCTCGAGTGTCGAAGAGCGCCTCGTCGCCATCACGTTGGCCGATCTGCTGCTCGCGCTCGTGGTGGCTGCGGCCACCCTGGCGCTGGCGCGCAATCTGCCGGGCCTGCTGGAGATCTCGGTGTTCCGGCAGCTCCAGACGAGCGCCGGCGAACGCTACGCCTATGCGACCATCGGCAAATACGCGGTTACGCTCATCGGCGTATCGGCGGCGCTCAACGTGGTGGGAATCGGGTGGTCGAGCATCCAGTGGATGATCGCAGCGGTAGGTATCGGCCTGGGCTTCGGGCTCCAGGAGATCTTCGCCAACTTCATCTCGGGACTGATCATCCTGTTCGAGCGACCGATCCGCGTCGGCGACACCGTGACGGTGGGAGACGTCAGCGGAACGGTGACCAAGATCCACATTCGAGCCACCTGGATCACCGGTTTCGACCGTAAGGAACTGGTGGTTCCGAACAAGGAATTCATTACCAATCGGCTCGTGAACTGGTCGCTATCCGACGGCACCCTGCGCGTGGAGATACCGGTCGGAATCGCCTACGGGTCGGACACCGAGAAGGCCAAGCGTGTGCTCGAAGAGGTGGCCCAGGCAAACGCGAACGTCCTGAAGGAGCCCGCACCCTACGCGCTATTTCGCGGCTTCGGGGACAGCTCACTCAATTTCGAACTGCGCGTCTTCAGCCCCGACGTGAACCACTACCTCAAGATCGTCCATGAACTTCACATGGAGATCGATCGGGCCTTCCGCGCCGAAGGCATCGAGATCGCATTTCCCCAACGCGACCTCCACGTGCGTACGGTTCCCCTCGCCCAACCAGCGGCACCCGGCGATCCACCGGACTGAGCCGGCCCGCTCGAATCGAGCTGCAATTCAGAGGCCTTCGATCTCCTTACCGCTGGGATCAAAGCAGGTCAAAGCGGTCGAGATTCATCACCTTGATCCATGCATCGATGAAGTCACTTACAAACTTCTCTTCTGCATCGTCCGCTGCGTAGACTTCGGCAACCGCGCGCAACTCGGAGTTCGACCCGAAAACGAGGTCGACGGGGCTGGCCGTCCATTTGAGCTCGCCCGTCTGGCGATCCCGACCCTCGTAAACGCCCGCGGATGAGGACGACTTCGCCCACTTCGTGGACATGTCGAGCAGGTTCACGAAGAAGTCGTTGCTCAACGTCCCGGGTTGGTCGGTGAAGACGCCCTGTCCCGATCGTCCCGCATTTGCATTCAGGACCCGCATGCCGCCGACCAGAACGGTCATTTCAGGCACCGTCAGGGTCAGCTGGCTCGCCCGATCGACCAGCATCTCCGCCGGCGATCGACGCTGATCCACACCGAAGTAGTTGCGAAACCCGTCGGCGGTCGGTTCGAGCACGGCAAAAGAGTTCACATCGGTTTGCTCTTGCGATGCGTCCGAGCGTCCCGGCGTGAAGGGAACCTGCACGTCATACCCGGCCTCTTTTGCGGCCTGTTCAATGGCTGCGGATCCGCCCAGAACGATCAGATCGGCGAGCGACACCTGCTTTCCGCCCGATTGCGCGCGGTTGAAGTCCTTTTGGATGCCCTCCAGGCGCTTCAGCACCGTGGCCAGTTCATCCGGATCATTGACCGCCCAGTCTTTCTGCGGCGCGAGGCGAATGCGCGCGCCATTTGCCCCGCCGCGCATGTCGGTGCCGCGGAAGCTGGAGGCCGACGCCCAGGCGGTCCGGACGAGTTCGGGTACGGTCGCCCCGGATGCGAGGATCTCGGACTTCAGCTTTGCGATGTCCTTTGGGTCGATCAAATCGTGATCGACTGCGGGCACCGGATCTTGCCAAAGCAGTTCTTCGGCAGGGACCTCAGCGCCGAGGTAGCGTGCACGCGGACCCATGTCGCGGTGGGTCAGCTTGAACCACGCCTTGGCGAACGCGAGTTCGAATTCTTCCGGTTTCTCCTGGAAGCGCTTCGCAATCTTCTGATAACTCGGGTCGAACTTCAGCGAAAGGTCCGTGGTGAACATGATCGGAGCATGCCGCTTCGACGGATCGTGCGCGTCCGGCACGAGGGTCGATACGCTCGTGTCCTTGGGAATCCACTGGATCGCGCCGGCGGGGCTCTTCGTCTGCACCCACTCGAAGGCGAACAGGTTGTTCAGATATTGCGTCGTCCAGGCAATCGGGTTGACGGACCATGCGCCTTCCAAACCGCTGGTAATGGTGTCGCCCGCATTGCCACTGCCGCACTTGTTGATCCAGCCGAACCCTTGCTGCTCGATGCCTGCAGCGGCGGGCTCGGGCCCCACGCACTTGGACGGATCGGCGGCGCCGTGGGCTTTGCCGAACGTGTGTCCGCCGGCGATGAGTGCAACGGTCTCTTCATCGTTCATCGCCATGCGACCGAACGTTTCGCGAATATCCTTGGCGGCCGCGAGCGGATCCGGGTTGCCGTTCGGCCCCTCTGGATTCACGTAGATCAAACCCATCTGAACAGCGGCGAGCGGATTCTCCAGTTCCCGGTCGCCTTTGTAGCGCTCATCCGCGAGAAACTCGGTCTCAGGCCCCCAGTAAATCAAGTCGGGCTCCCAGTCGTCCTCACGCCCGCCGGCAAAACCGAAGGTCTTGAAGCCCATGGATTCCAGCGCGACATTTCCCGTCAGGACCATCAGATCGGCCCATGAAATCTTCTCACCGTATTTCTGCTTGATCGGCCAGAGCAATCGCCGCGCCTTGTCGAGATTGGCATTGTCGGGCCAGCTGTTGAGCGGCTCGAATCGCTGTTGACCGCCGCCGGCGCCGCCGCGTCCGTCAGCCACACGGTACGTGCCCGCACTGTGCCAGGCCATCCGAATGAAAAACGGCCCGTAGTGGCCATAGTCTGCTGGCCACCAGTCCTGTGACGTCGTCATCAACGTCGCGATGTCCTTCTTCAGGGCATCGAGGTCGAGAGTCTTGAACTCCTCGGCGTAGTTGAACTCTTCGCCCATTGGATTGGACTCAGCCGCTTGCTGGCGAAGAGGCTCGAGGTTCAGCTTTTCAGGCCACCAGAATTGGTTCGACTTCGGCTCAGCCTGAGCAATCGCAGGGCTCGATGGCACGACGAATGACATGGCTATCGCGAAAGCGGAAAGCAAAGGGATCGTCTTTCTAAGCATAGAAACACCCTCCATTGGAAAAGAAAGACAGCGCATCGCTGAGGAGAGAAAGCATAAGCCATCCGTTCCGTATCCACCGGTTGTCAATCCCGAACGGAGGGCATCGATGCGGCGCATTTGTGTAGGAGACCCTCACGAAATGCGCCGCGACACCCGGCCAATCGTCTGAGCTGCCCCGGCGGACCGATCGCGCTCGGATTGGCGCATTTGCGGGATACGAACGCGAGCCGTTCGCCCGGCCCAGGACCCGCCGCGTCCGCTCGGGGCCTGACGCTCGACTTGACGGAATTCCGCTTTGCGGACGCGATCACTTCGCCGCTTCGATCGCCCTCTTCCGCCCAGACCCGGCCCCACAGACGAGGCTCCTCGGCCCTTGACCCGGCCCGGGGCGCGCTTAGGCTTGCTGGATTGCCAGCCTCGGGAGCCGCGTGGCCGAAAGCGACCAAGAGACCCAGACCCATGTCGTAGCGGGCCAGGAGTCCGTGGAGATTCCGGCGGTTCTTCCCGTATTGCCGGTTCGGGACGTGGTGGTGTTTCCCGGCGTCACGGTTCCGCTGGCGGTGGGGCGCGAAAAGTCGCTCGCCGCACTCGAAGAAGCGAGCGAGAGCGGCTTCCTGATCGTGGCCAGCCAGCGCGACCCGGCCACCGAGGATCCCGAATACGACCAACTGCATCCGGTTGGCTGCGTGGTGCGCGTGATTCGAATCATCGATGCGCGCGGCCACGGCAAGCAGGCCATCGTCGTCGGCGTCGTCCGCACCCGCCTCAGCCCGCCGATCGCAGATGCACCCGCCATGCGGATGCGACTCGACGTACTCGAGGATGTCGATCCGGCTCCGAGCGATACCGATGCCGTCTGGAAGAACGTGGTCGCACTCGCGCATCGCGTCATCGATCTGCACGACGATTATCCCGACGATTGGAAGACCTTCGTTTCGGGAATTCCCGGGGCGGGTCTGCTCGCCGATGTGGTCGCTTCCACGCTCCCCCTGCCCCCAGAGGAGAAGGCTCTACTGCTCGCAGAGACGAATCCGACGCTGCGACTCGAGCGGGTCGCGGCCCATCTCGAGCGCGAAGTCACGATCGCCGAGACCCAGCGTGCGTTGAATCGGGATTCCGATTCGGACGACATCGAGCCGGGTCGACGAGAGCGTTTGCTGCGGCGTCGCATGCGAGAACTCGAAAAAGAACTCGGTGACGCGGATCCGAGCATTCGCGAAGCCGAAGAACTCCGCGAGCGAATCGACGCAGCCAATCTACCCGAGGCCGCTCGCGAACAAGCGGAGCGGGAACTCAAGCGACTCGCCGCCCTCCCCCAGCTCGCACCCGATCGGCACTTGATTCGAACCTACATCGAATGGATGGCGGACCTTCCCTGGTCCGAGGAGTCGGAAGACAAGCTCGACCTGCCGGCCGCGCGCGAGATCCTCGATGCCGATCACCACGACCTCGAAAAGGTCAAGGACCGCATTCTCGAATTTCTCGCGGTTCGCAAGTTGGCGCCCGATGCCAAGAGCCCGATCCTCTGCTTTGTCGGCCCACCGGGCGTGGGCAAGACGTCACTGGGCCGTTCGATTGCGCGCACCATGGGGCGAACCTTCGCGCGTGCCTCCCTCGGCGGTGTTCGCGACGAAGCGGAAATCCGCGGCCACCGGCGCACCTATGTGGGCGCCATGCCGGGCCGGATCATCCAGAGCCTGAGGCGCGCCGGCACCCGCAATCCGATCTTCCTGCTCGACGAGATCGACAAGCTCGGTGGCGATTTTCGCGGAGATCCCTCCTCTGCCCTGCTCGAAGTCCTCGACCCCGAGCAGAATCACGCCTTCAGTGACCACTACATCGAAATCGCTTTCGATCTGTCGCGAGTGCTCTTCATCGCGACCGCGAACACCCTGTCGACGATTCCGCCCGCGCTGCTGGATCGAATGGAAGTCATCGAACTGCCGGGCTACACCGAGCGCGACAAGCTCGTCATCGCGCGCCGCCATCTGGTTCCGAAGCAGATCGAAGCGCACGGGCTGGCGCCCGAACGGATCCGCGTTGGAGACGATGCGCTCGACAAGATCGTCCGCGAGTACACCCGCGAAGCCGGTGTCCGAAATCTCGACCGATTCATCGCCACCTTGATGCGCAAGGCCGCGCGCCGCACCGCCGGAAAGAGCGAGGCACCTGCGATCGAAATCGACGCCGAATTCGTCGCGGATGCGCTCGGAGCGCCGCCCCATCTGCCGGAGGCCGCGGAACGAACCGAGATGCCGGGAGTCGTCGTCGGCCTCGCCCATACGAGCCACGGCGGGGACATCCTCTTCATCGAGGCGACGGTGGCGCGCGCGGGTGACGGCGTGCGCTTGCGCCTGACCGGTCAGCTCGGAGAGGTGATGCGCGAATCCGCAGAAGCGGCGCTCTCGTGGGTGCGGGCCAATGCCGAGAAGATCGGTGTCGCGCCCGCGATTTTCGAATCCTGCGAGATCCATCTCCACGTGCCCGCAGGTGCCGTTCCCAAGGACGGACCGTCGGCGGGCGTCACACTGGTGACCGCACTCGTCTCGGCCCTGACCGGGCGCAAGGCGAGTGGAAAGATCGCCATGACGGGCGAAATTTCGCTGCGCGGGCGCGTGCTACCCGTCGGTGGAATCAAGGACAAGATCCTCGCCGCGTCCCGGGCGGGCATCGATACCGTGATTCTCCCGCGCAGAAACGAGAAGGACCTGGTCGACGTCCCCGACGAAGTGCGCAGCCAGATCGAACTGCAGCTGGTCGACACGATCGAAGAGGTTCTCGAGCAGGCGCTCGAAGATCCGGACTGAGCGGCGGGCGGTTTCTCGACGGCATTTCGCCTCGCCCGATTTTCGCCGCCGAACCGTTCGCTAGCAGGACTCGAGCGCGTCGGCGTCGACCGCCTCGGCGAGCTGTGCGAGGAAGTTCGGCAGCGCGGAGGTCACCCGATTCCAGTTCGGAATCTGGGGCAGCTCCATCGGATCGCGAACGAACCCCAGACCCGCCGCCCGCAACGCGCGCGAGAAGGTCTCGACCGAGACCTCCTCCTCATGTCGATCGAAGACGAGACCATTGAGGGCCGCGTCGTGGCTGTAGGAAGCGATCGCGTCCTGGGCCATCCGCGTGTAGGCGGCAGTCAACGTATTCAGAAAGCCCGCATCGAACTCCACGCCATAGGAGGCGAGGTTTCGGATCGAAGACGCCGCGATGTCGTACACCATTCGGTGAAGGCCGCGACTGGCGTCGGATTCCGACAATTCGCGATGCTTGTGGTCGTAGTTCTCCACGATCTCCACCTGGCAGATCCGCTTGAGCGAACAGTTGCGGTACACCTCCGTGAGCATCCCCACCTCGAGCCCCCAATCGCTCGGGATCCGGTTGATGCGCGCGAGTTCGGTCGTCATCGAACATTCGCCGGCGAGCGGATAGCGGAACGACTCGAGATATTCGAGTAGCGGGTGGGTGCCCAGCACCGCCGTCAGGGATCGGAGCAGCGGCCCGACGAACAGGCGGGTCACGCGTCCGTTGAGACGGTCGGTGACGCGGCCGTAATAGCCCTTGGCGAATTCATAGTGAAGGTTGGGATTCACGGTCGGGTAGCACAGGCGCGCGAGCAGCTCGCGGCGATAGTCGAGAATGTCGCAATCGTGGATGGCGATGACCCGGGAGCGATTCGTCGCCAACACATAGCCGTAGGCGAGCCAGGTGCTCCTGCCCTTGCCGTCGCCCCCGGGCTCGAGACCTTCCTCGCGCAGGGTTTCGAGCAACGCCTGAACGCGTTTTCCACTGTTCCACAACAAGACCGGCGGCTCGCCGCTCAGCGTCGTGACACCATCGAAGAGAGAGCGCATTTCTTCGTAGTCGGTCCGCGCCGCGGCTCCCGAGATGCTCACGACGATTTCGCTCAGGTAGCGGACACCCCGAAGTGCGTCGACGATCCCCTTGAGGGCCGGCCCGCGCAGCTCCGAGAACAGACACGGCAGCACCAGGGCGACCGGTCGCACGCGGGAATACTGGAGCAGTTCCTCCTCCAGCCGCTCGACGTCTGGCCTGCCGAGTCGATGAAGCGTGGTAATCGAACCGCTCTGGTGAAAATCGGCCATGAAAGCGGACACTCGCACCGGCTTTGCGGTCGTGTCAAGCGAAACACGGCGCGGGCAAGTCTGGGGTGGTTCGATCGCCGAGCCGGTCCCAGGCCGATGGAGCTGATTTCAGCTCGCTGGAGCGCGAGCGCAATTGCGCTGGATCGGACCGATTAGCCGACTTCGATGGCCGTCACGTCGTCGAGCAGATCGATCGCCATGGGATCGATTTCGACGAACTCGAGGCCGACATCGAGCGTCATCGGGTCGATCTCGGTCGACCAGGCCACGCGCCCGATCGCGACGACGGTTTGATCGCCGACGCTGAAGGTCACCCGGAGGATCTCGCCCATGTCGATCTCGCAGCCAACGGCCTCGAAGCGGATACCGCCGCTCGACACGTCGCGGCTGACTCCCAGCAGGTCCCGCGCGTCGACCGGTGCGAAGGAGATCACCTGGTCCGTCCCGATTCTTCGATACTTGCGTCGCTCTTCGCCGGCCGGATTTCCCATTACGACAAATGGACCTCAAGGGGATCGTTGAGTTGCTCCCCCGTTTCGTCCTATGTCGCCTGTCGCTTGAGCGCTGGTTTAGGCCCCGCGACGCTCGCTGGGAAAGAGATCGAGCTGTCGACCGCTGTCTTCCGATCTCTGGAGCCGCCCGAGCTGAATCCCGAGCCCCCGCGCGGGGCGTGACCCAGCATCGATGTGGCCCAATAGCCCCAACGCGAGTTCCTGAATCTCTGCCGAAGAGGAGATCGGAATCGCCAACGTCTTGCTGCGCGAATTCGTCGCGCGGTCCGAAAAGCGGATTTTCAACGCCACTCGCCCCGCCGAGAGTCCCTGGGCGCGCAAATCGACCTCGAGGCGCCTGGCGAGGTCCTCGATCTGGGCGGTCAGCACCGCGAAATCCAGCGAGGCTTCCAGGGTCGCTTCCCGACTCAAACTCTTCGGGTGGCTCGCAGCGCGAACGGGCCGGTCATCGCGACCGGCCGCGTAGGCGTGGATCCGCAAACCGTGGGTCCCCAACGCTTGCTGCAGCCGGTCCGGTCCGATTTCGAGCAGTTGACCGATTCGATGCGCGCCGAGTTCCGCCAACGTCGCCGCGGTCTTGGCGCCGACGCCCTCGAGTCGGGTCACCGGAAGCGGGCTCAGAAACGCCGTCTGTCGCTCGGGATCGACCCGATAGCAACCGGATCTGCCGGCTTCCTCCGCGGCGAGTCGCGCCTGAAATTTCCCGGCTGCGATTCCCGCCCGAAGTCCGAAACCCAGATCGGCGGCGACGATGGCCTGGAGTCGCCGGGCGATCTCCTCGGGCGGATCCGGACTGCTCGTCACATCCAGGTAGGCGGCGCCGAGTCCGAACGGCTCCAGCCGATCGAAGCCGCGGCGCAGGCAAACGAACAACCGGCCCGAGACCTCCCGATACCGCTTCATGTTGGTTCGCACGGCACGGGCTTCGGGGCACAGCCTGAGGGCCTCGTGGACCGGCTGATCCAACAGCACGCCAGCGGCCAATGCCTCTTCACTCGCCCCCTGAACCAGGCCGCGTTTGCGCGGGTCGCCACCGACGATGATGGGGCGATCGGCGAGCGACGATTCGTCCGCCCGCTCTACGGCTGCGTAGAAACACGGAACCTCGACAAACAGGATGACTCGACTCACGGGAGCGGCTCGAGCACGAGTTGTCGGTCCCCGGACTCTCTCACCAACAAGCGATCCGTGACGAGCAGCGTGGAATGACCCGCCAACCAATCATCGAGGCCGTCGCTGAAATGCGGATGCTGCGGATGTTCGCTTTCCCCCGGTGCAATCGCCGTCAACGATTGATCGAGCGAGCCGGCGTCCACCACCATCCGAAAGACCGAAGCCACGCGCACCGAGAAATCGTCGGGTCCGACGAACTCTGCGGTGTTGACGGTGTCGCCACTGCCGCCGTAGGGAAGCTCGGACAATCCGACGAAATCCGATCCGGTGCGCAGGTCGCCGAAGGGCCGAAACGAGAGCCGATGGAGTCGGCCCCAACGCCATTTTTCGCGGTTCGCACCCAAATCGAACGACAGGCGCAGCCAGGTCTCACGAAGGCTGTCTCGAACCACCTCCCGCAGGCTCTCCAGATCGAGTGCAGCCGCCGGATCGTCCTCGGTGGCGGACCGTATCAACGCGAAGACAACGCTCGAAGCATCGACCTGCCGCAGTGCGCGGTAGCGATTGGCCAGTTCATCACCCAGCATGAGGCCGAACACTTCGCTCGCGAGCCGCTCGACGAATACATGGTAGGCGGCGGCGCCGGCACTTTCGGGCTCCGAACCCCCATCCCAGGCGCCCAGCAACCGCGCGATCTCCTGGGATTCGACGGACAACTGTTCGACTGGACCCGCTAATTCGAGCACCATCGCAACCGAGGACTTCGCGGATTGCGAGCCCACATCGGACTGCAGCTCCGACATTCCGCGCAGGTCGATCTTCCCGAGCTGGGTTTTCGATTCGAGCAACGCGTGAATGCGCTCGGCGCGAACACCCGTTCGCCACAACCAGTCGATCTTTTCCCCCGAATGTTGTCGCGGGATCGGATTGTCGGCCGCAATCACCCAATCCTGGCCCGATCCAATCTGCTGGGCCGGAAGCTGCTCGAAACCGAGCCTTCCCTGCCAGTCGTACCAACGCGCGCGACCCGGCAACGGCACCAGGTCGGTGGGAAGCGCGCGAACCGGGACCCAGGCGGCAACCTGCACGCCACCCGCCCCGCCCCGATCGACGTAGGCGACCGCGAGAGGTGGCTCGTGATGCTCTTTCAGTGCCCGCCTCAACTCGTCGGCATCGCGCGCCCGCGCCAGCTTCGACATCGAGCTGAAGGCGCTGTTGACGTCGTCTCGTGCGCCGACCCATGCGAGCGACAACGGTTCCGTCTCTCCGGCGATCAGGCTGTCGACCAGGGGACCGTGCCCGGTCGAGCGGATCGTCAACGTTTCGTCGGCGCCCCCGCTGACCTCGATCACCTCCACGCGCTGATCGAGATCCCGCCAGTTCTTCCCGTCGTGATATCGACTCGAATTCGACTCCCCAAGTGTTTCATTGTACAGATCGATGGTCGCGACCCGCGCGCTGGTCGAAGCCCAGGCAACATGTTGATTGTGGCCCGTCCAGATCACGGGAATCCCCGGCACGGCCGCCCCGGCGACATCGAATTCGGCGCCGCGCACGTGTACGACGTGCAGCAGTGGCGGCGCCGTCGTCTCCAGGTGGGAGTCCGCAGCGAGGATCGGATGGCCACTCTCGGTGTGGTTACCGCCCAGTACCCACGCGCTGCTACCCACGGCCCGACCGTTCAGGCCGAGCGTTCGGCGCAGGCGCTCGAGCCCGGCAATGGGCGCCGCTACGGATGGATCGCGCAGCTTGCCGCTCGCCAGCACACCCTGAAACGGACTCGGTAGATCTTCTCCGACCGCCGGAAAAAACGGTCGTGCGGCCCGACTTCCGAGGTAGGCGGTGATGTCTCGGAGCACCAGGCTGGCGGCGACGCTGTCCGCCAGATCCCAGCTGTAGAACTTCGCAATCGCCAGCGAGTCCGACGGTTGCCATAAATCGGCCGGCAGCGCCGCGCCTTCCAACCCGACCGGAGGCGCGACCCGGCCATCGCGAATCCGTTCCAAGCGCGCGTTGACTCCCGCCGCGTAGGCGACGAGCAGCGCTTTGGATTCCTCGTCGAGCCGCTCGAACTGGCGATCGGCGAGCGCTCCCCAAGCCAGCGTTCGAGCCCAGCGGTCGGCCTCCAGACCCGCGGCGCCGACAATCTCCGCCGTTCGTCCCCGCGCAGTCATGAGAAGCCAGAGCATTTGCGCCAGGCGATCCTGGGCGTGCGCAAACCCCCAGCCGAAGTAGGCGTCCAGATCGTTGGCCGCCTGGATGTGCGGAATGCCGCGAGAATCGCGGTAGATCTCGACGGGCGCCGCAATCCCCGCGACCGCGCTCCGCCCGGCTTCGAGCGGAAAGGCCGCGCGGGCCTCCGCGCCCTCTCGCAGCCTCTGCGCGTACAGGCCGATCGCCAGCAAGATGGCGATCGCGAGCAGTGCGGCCCCCCGCCGCCCGAGCCGGAAGCCTGCCGCGCGCTCTCCGCCGAGATTTGCACTCACCGATCGGAATTCTCGAAAAGCACGAAGGCCATCGCATGGCTGCGGGTGCGGCTGACCGCGAGGTGAGCGTGGGCGTTCTTCGCTGCGGCCAGCTCCGCGACCCGACCGTGCAGTCGCAGCGACAAATGATTCGGGTTCCCGCTGGGCTCGGACAGCGTCTCGATGTCCACCCACCGGATCCCCCGCGCCCAGCCGGTCCCGAGTGCCTTCATCACGGCTTCCTTGACGGCGAAACGCACCGCAAAGTGCAGCCCGGCGCGGCGCCGCGAGCGACAATCGGCGATTTCCGACCGGGCGAAGACCCGGCGCGCGAAGCGCTCTCCAGACCGGCGCAGAGCGTTCTCTACGCGGGTAATCTCGATGACGTCGATTCCGGTCCCGACGATCAACGGATCTCCTCCTTCGATTCGCCCCCGAGCTTAGCGGCAATGCGCGGGGGCGAGTGCGCCCGGCCTGCCCACGCTCGCCTCGGTGAGCCCGATTGGCGACCGAGCAAGCGTGTTTTCTGGCGCCCTATCCGCGAGGTCGGTACCTTGCCCGCCCCTCGTTCAAATTTGGGAGCGAATATGGCAATCCGAGTTGGCATCAATGGTTTCGGCCGCATCGGCAGGCTGGTGTTTCGGGCCGCGCGCGGCCAGGATATCGAAGTCGTCGGCATCAACGACCTGACCGACGCCAAGACGTTGGCTCATCTGCTCAAATACGATTCCGTCCACGGCCACTACCCGGGCTCGGTGGAGGCGGGAGACAACGCGATCGTCGTGGATGGCGTGACGATCCCGATCAGCACCGAGCGCGATCCCGCCAACCTGCCCTGGGGCAAGCTCGGGGCCGCGATCGTCGTCGAATCGACGGGCCTCTTCGTCGATCGAGAAAATGCCAGCAAGCACCTGAAGGCGGGTGCCGAGCGGGTCATCATCAGCGCGCCCGCCAAGGAGCCCGACGTCACGGTCGTGCTCGGCGTCAACACGGACGACTACGATCCGGCCAAGCATCGGATCGTGTCCAACGCCTCCTGCACGACCAACTGCCTCGGACCCGTCGCCAAGGTGCTCAACGACGAGTACGGCATCGAGGCCGGCTGGATGACCACCATCCACGCCTACACGAACGACCAGGTGATGCAGGATTCTCCGCACAAGGACCTGCGCCGAGCGCGTGCCGGTGCCGTCTCGATGATCCCGACGGGGACCGGCGCCGCCAAGGCGATCGGTCTCGTGATGCCCGAGCTCAAGGGCAAGCTCGACGGCTACGCGATGCGGGTTCCCACCGCAGACGTCTCCGTGGTCGATCTCAGCGTCAAGCTCGCCAAGTCGACCGATGCGGAGGCCCTCAACGCAGCGATGCGGGCTGCCGCGATCGGGCCCCTCAAGGGGATCCTCGAATACTGCGACGAACCGCTCGTTTCGGTTGATTTCGTGGGCAACCGACACTCATCGATACTCGACGCGCAAAACACCCGGGTCATGGGTGGCAATTTTGCGAAGCTGCTCGCCTGGTACGACAACGAGTGGGGATATTCCTCCCGCGTGGTCGACCTGGCGCTGCTGATGGGTCGCTGAAGCACCCAATGGGCGTACAGACCCTAGACGACCTGCTCGCGCGTGGCGTGCGCGGGCAGCGCGTGTTCGTTCGAGCGGATCTCAATGTGCCGCTGCGTGACGGAGCCGTTGCAGACGACTCTCGCCTGCGCGCCTCGTTGCCCACCCTGCGCCGGCTGTGCGAAGCGGGGGCGCGGGTGATCGTCGCTTCCCATCTCGGTCGACCCAAGGGGCAGCGCGTCGCGGCGCTCTCGCTGCGGCCGGTCGCGGCGCGACTCGCCAAACTGCTGGGCGCGGGTGTGGCGTTTTGTGACGAGTGCGTGGGCGAGCACGCCCGCTCCGCGATCGATGAACTCGGCGATGGACGGGTGCTGCTGCTCGAAAATCTGCGCTTCCACGCGGGTGAAGAGCGCAACGATCCGGATTTTGCCAAAGCCCTGGCGGCGCTCGCGGACGTCTATGTCAACGATGCATTCGGAACCGCGCACCGGGCTCACGCGTCGACCGCGGGAATGACCGCGCATTTCGACCGCGTGGCCGCGGGCGATCTGATGAAATCCGAATTGCAACACCTGCAGGTGATCCGCGAACCCACCCGGCCGCTACTCGTCATCCTCGGCGGCGCGAAGGTTTCCGACAAACTCGCCGTGCTCGAGGCCCTCGCTCCGCATGCGGACGTGCTCGCGATCGGCGGCGCCATGGCGTACACGTTCATCGCGGCAAACGGTGGAGCCACCGGCAATTCCCTGATCGAACCCGATCGCTTTGGCGATGCATTGGCGGTCCAGCGCGCCGCGCGCGATGCCGGGCGACGCCTGCTCCTGCCCAGCGACCACGTCGTCGCCGATCGGTTCGAGGCCGACGCGCCGGCGCGGGTGGTTGCCGAAATTCCCGACGGAATGCTCGGCCTCGACATCGGCCCGGAGACCGCGAACCGCTACGCGTCGGAAGCCGCGAACGCCAAGACGATCTTCTGGAACGGCCCGATGGGCGTCTTCGAGATGGAGGCGTTCGCGGCGGGCACGCGCACCGTCGCGGTCGCGGTCACCGACTCGGCCGCAACCAGCGTCGTGGGTGGTGGCGATTCCCTCGCCGCGATTCAGCAACTCGGCCTGGCGGATCGAATCGATCACCTTTCAACCGGCGGCGGCGCCTCGCTCGAATACGTTCAGGGCTTGACGCTACCCGGCGTCGCCGCATTGGAGCGGTAAACCATGCGCAGACCGATTCTCGCAGCGAATTGGAAGATGAACATGAACTCGGCTGAAGTCAGCGCGTTCACCAACCAATTCATTCCCCTCGTCGCAAACGCCGACGAGGTCGACATCGTGATCGCTCCGCCTTTCACGCTGCTCGATCGCCTCGCAAATGAAATCGCCGGAACCGCGATCCAATCGGCGGGCCAGAACGTCAATCCGGAAGAGAGCGGCGCGTTTACCGGAGAAATCGCTGCCGGAATGCTCGCCGACATGGGATGCGCCTATGCGATCGTGGGCCACAGCGAGCGGCGCGCGCTCTTCGGCGAATCCAGCGAATTCGTCGCGCGAAAAGCCGCGGCTTTGCTGCGTCACGAGATCAGCCCGATCGTCTGCGTGGGCGAGACGCTCGAGCAGCGCGATGCGGGCCGAGCGCTCGAGGTCGTCGAGACGCAGCTCCGCGAGAGCCTGGCCGGAGTCTCCGGCGATCAGGCCGAGCAGGTCGTCGTCGCCTACGAGCCGGTCTGGGCCATCGGCACCGGCCGCACCGCGACGCCGGAAATCGCCCAGGAGGTCCACGGGCACATCCGCAGCCAGCTTTCGGCCCAGTTCGGGGACGCCGGAAATCGCATCCGAATCCAATACGGGGGCTCCGTCAAGCCAGAAACCGTCTATGATCTGATGAGCCAGCCCGACATCGACGGCGCCCTGGTGGGCGGCGCCAGTCTCGATCCCATAGCCTTCTCGCGCATCGTTCTCTTCCAGAGCCAGAGGAACCAATGATTTCAGCCCTGACCGTCCTGCACGTCATCGTTTGTATCTTCCTGATCGCCGTGGTTTTGCTGCAGCGGGGCAAGGGTGCCGAAATGGGCGCCGTGTTCGGCGGCGGCGCGAGTTCGACGGTGTTTGGAAGCCGCGGCGCCGGCAATTTCCTCACGCTGCTCACGAAGATCTGCGCGACGGTCTTCATGCTGACCAGCCTGTCGCTCTCCTACCTCCTGACCGAACGAGCCGGCGAGCGTTTGTTCGATGAGGGAGTCGAGACCAGCGAGGAAGCCCCCTTCGAAGACCTGGGTGCCGTGATGCCGGAGGAGGCGAATGCGGAGGCTCCGCAAATCGACCCGATGGAAGCAACCGGCGACGGCGCGGCTCTCGGGGAGTTCATCGAAGAAGACGCGAACAAGGCCGACGGCACTCCCTGAATTGGTCGCGATCCCAGCCTTCGGTATTCTCAGCGCGCTCGTCCCACGCGGCAGTGGCGGAATTGGTAGACGCACCAGCTTGAGGGGCTGGCGGGGGCAACCTCGTGGAGGTTCGAATCCTCTCTGCCGCACCACCCAGACCGGAGATCATCCAACCAACACGTTGGACCTTCGGCATCCATGATTCGGAGAAGCCCGGTTCCGAACTTCCGGACGCCCGGTCAGTGGGCCGAGGAACTACTGGGCACAGCAGCGAAAGGAAAAAACCGTGTCTGAACTAGCCAATATCGCGCGGGCCATGGTGGCCCCCGGCAAGGGAATTCTCGCAGCTGACGAAAGCGCGCCGACGATCAAGAAGCGATTCGATTCGATCAAGGTCGAATCCACCGAGCAGAATCGACTCGCCTACCGCGAGATGCTCTTCACCACCGAGGGCGCCGAAGCATTCATCAGCGGCGTGATCCTGTTCGACGAAACCATCCGGCAGAAGACCTCGAGCGGGATCGCCGTCCCGGAACTGCTCAGCAGCAAGGGGATCCTGCCCGGCATCAAGGTCGACAAGGGAGCGAAGGATCTCCCGCTCGCCCCCGGCGAAAAAGTGACCGAGGGACTCGACGGCTTGCGGGAACGAATCGCCGAGTACCGACAACTCGGAGCGCGGTTCGCGAAGTGGCGCGCCGTCATCACGATTGGCGACGGCATTCCGAGCAGCGGCTGCATCCACGCCAACGCCCATGCCCTGGCTCGTTATGCGGCGCTCTGCGTCGAGGGTGATCTGGTTCCGATCGTCGAACCGGAAGTGCTCATGGACGGCTCGCACACGATCGAACGCTGTCACGAAGTGACGGAGAATGCGCTCACGGCCGTCTTTGCCGAACTCCGCGACCAACGCGTACCGCTCAATGAGATCATCCTCAAGCCGAACATGGTCCTTTCGGGGAGTACCTGCCCGACGCAGGCGAGTGTTCGAGAAGTGGCGGAGGCGACGCTCGCGTGTTTCCGGAAGACCGTCCCCGAAGAGATGCCCGGAATCGTCTTCCTGTCCGGCGGGCAGAGCGACGAGTTGGCTACCGCGCACCTCAACGAGATGAACAAACTCGGTGGCGGCCCCTGGGAATTGAGCTTCTCCTACGGGCGCGCGCTGCAGGCGGCACCGCTGAAGGCCTGGGCGGGCAAAGCGGCCAACATTGCCGCGGCCAAGAAGGCTTATCTCCACCGCGCGCATTGCAACGGCGCTGCGCGCACCGGCAGCTACACAGAGGCGATGGAGAAAAGCGCCTGACGCCCGCCGGGCGATTCGGCCAGGCTGCGCCGGGCTATTCGGTCAGGCCGCAATAGCCCCGGTCGTAGAACACCAGCGGATCGCCGTCGCAGAGCCGAACGTCGACGACTTCGCCGATGTAGATCGTGTGATCGCCCGACTCATGGGCCGACTCGAGCCGGCAATCCAGCTGCGCGATGGCTCCGGCGAGCAGCGGTGCGCCGGTCACTCCGGTCTCGCATTCGAGGTCCGAGAAGCGTCGATCCTCTGCTTCCCGGCTCGCAAAACGCTTTGCGAGCGCTTCCTGGCCGCGAGCCAGGATGTTCACCGCGAAGGCGCCTCCGGCCCCGATCAGGGATTGCGTCTTCGCCGCCTTGTCGATGCAGACCAGAACGAGCGGCGGCTCGAGCGAGACCTCGGTGAATGCCGAGACCGTCATCCCGTGGATCCGATCGCCCGCACGTGCGGTGACGATCGTGACACCGGTTGCCCAGCGAGCGAAGGCGTTCTTCAAATCGGCTCGAGAAAACGACAAACTCACACTCCAGAAGCAGATCGCACGCGAGTCTACAGGGACTGCCCGCGGGTTTGAAAATTCAGATTTCGCGCCGAGCTGCGACCGCCACTAGGGGTCTACATAGAGGAACGCCAGGTCCATCACGTTGGTACCCGTCGGCCCCGTGCGCAATACGCCTCCTTCGCGTTCGAAGAAGCTGTGGGAATCGTTGGCAGCCAGCGCGGCGTGCGCATCGACGCCGAGTTCGTTTCCGTGCGCGAGCGTTTCACCATCCGCGTAGGCACCCGCCGCATCGGTCGGGCCGTCGATCCCATCGGTGCCGGCCGCGAGCACTGCCAGCTTCCGGTTTCCCGCGAGCTCGACCGCAGCCGCGAGCGCGAGCTCCTGGTTGCGCCCTCCCCGGCCGGTTCCCCGAACCACCACCGCGGTTTCGCCACCCGCGATCGCACAGACCGGCTGGGAAGAAGCCAGCGAAACACCGAGCGCGGCCAGACGCCGGCCCGCAATCCGCGCCTCCCCCGCGAGAAAACCGGGGAGTGCGATCGCGCGCATCCCGCGCGCCTCGGCGGCGAGGCAGGCCGCCTCGACCGCCGTGGTGTTCGACGCGAGCAGCGTGCTGCGGACGCGATCGAATACCGCCGCGCCGGGGGCCGGAGTGTCCGGGAACTCGCCCCGAGCACCGGCTTCGAGGTGCGCCCGAACCCGTTCGGGAAATTCGCCGCCAATTCGAGCGACCGAATCGAGCGCATCGCGATACGTCGTCGGATCTGCGGCCAGTGGGCCCGACCCGATCACATCCAACCGATCACCCGGAACATCGGAAATCGCGAGCACCTCGATTCGCTTGCTGGCCGCGTGGGCTGCGAGGCGGCCGCCAGAGAGGCGGCTCAAATGCTTGCGCACCGAGTTGAGTTCGCCGATTGCAGCGCCCCCCTGGAGCAATCGATCCGTCGCATTCGCGAGATCGGCGAGCGTCACGCCGTCGATGGGACAACTCACCAGGCTGGAGGCGCCGCCCGAGATCATCGCGAGCAAAACGTCGTCGGGGCGGGCTCCGGCAACGAGATCGATCGCCAGCTGGCCTGCGCGTTCACAACGCGCGTCCGGAATCGGGTGCGCGGTCTCACAGAGCGTCATCGTCTTCAGATCGACTGCCAGCCCATCCGGAACGACCACCAGCCCGGCCGCAATCCGATCGCCGACCACGGCTTCGAGCGCGTGCGCCATCGTGCCGGCCGCTTTGCCAACGGCAAAGACGACCAGACGTGCAGCGGGATCCAGGACCTCGCCCGCAATCTCGATCTGGTCAGCGTTGCGGCGAACCGCCGCTCGTACCGCACGCGCGGGATCCACCGCTTCGAGGGCAGCGGAAAACAACTGCTCGAGCCGGGCTCGGGCGAACCTTTCGGAATTCACGGCGCAGGCGGGCCTTCAGCGTCCGTCGCGGCGGGCGCGCGGGTGTCGGATTCAGGCGCTTGCGAGCCGGGCTCGGGCGTCGAATCTTCGGCCTCCGATGTTTCCGCCGGGTCATCGATCGGTGCGTCGAGCTGGATCTCGATTCTCCGGTTCTTCGCTCGACCCTCTGCGGTTTCGTTCGAAGCGATCGGCGCGAACTCGGCCCGCGACACCACCTTGAGCCGCTCGGGTTGGACCCCCTGTTCGATCATCAATCGAACGACCGAACTGGCGCGCGCGGCGGCGAGTTCCCAATTCGACGGATACCGGCGAGCCACCGGAACATTATCGGTGTGACCCTCGACTTCGATGGTGTGGGGCAGTTCGACCAGGCGGCGGCTCACCTTGGTCAGCACGGCCTTTCCACCCGCATTGAGCGCCGCCGAGCCGGAGGGAAACAGGATCTCCTCCGAGAGATTCAGCGTCAATCCGGTGCGAAGCTGCTCGATCTGGATCTGGCCCGATGCAACCTCGTTCTCGAGATCCGAAATCAATCCGTCGTAGCTGCTGCGCATCTTTTCGATCTCGGCGCTGCGAATGGCCAGCAACGCTTCGGTCGTCTCGAGGCTCTCGGCGAGTTGCGATTTCACGCGGGTCAGGTTCACAACCTCCCGCTCATTGCGCTCCGTCGAGATGCGCAGGTCTTCGTTCTCGTCGATCAGCACGACCCGCTCAGCGGTCAAGCTCCGATTCGCAGCCGTTAATTTTTCGACGCTGTTCTCCAGATCCCGGCGAGCCACGGCGAGCTGATCGCGCTCGCTCACGACTTCGTCATAGGTTCCCTTGGTCACACAACCGAATGCGATTGGCAGCAGCATGCACGCCGCGAGCTGGTACACGAATCGCGCAAACCCGTTCCGCCGCGCAGCCGCAACCGCGCTCTGCATCTTCTCAGCCGGCTCCCACGAGTGTGTGCCGCAGCGCCTCATCGATCCGCCCCACGTATTCCAGGTGCAACCCCTCGAGCAACTCCTGCTGCACCTCTTCGACGTCTTGCCGATTCTGCTCGGGGAGCACTACGGTAGCGATTCCGGCTCGCTTGGCCGCTAGCACCTTCTCCTTGATCCCTCCCACCGGAAGAACCTTTCCGCGCAGCGTGATCTCCCCGGTCATTGCGACCGCCGGCTTCACAGGTCTCCCGGTGAACATCGAAGCCAGCGAGGTCACCATCGCGATTCCCGCCGAGGGTCCATCCTTCGGAACGGCGGCCGCGGGAACGTGGAGGTGGATGTCGGACTTTTCGAACAACTCGGGCTCGATTGCGAGGTCCGACGCACTCGTCCTCAGCCAGGAACGCGCCGCTTCCGCCGATTCGCGCATCACGTCGCCGAGCGATCCCGTCAGCTTCAACCCACCCTTGCCGGGCATCCGCGTGGATTCGACGAAGAGGACGTCGCCTCCCGACGGCGTCCAGGCGAGACCCACGGCCACTCCCGGCATCGCGGTGCGTTCGGCCACCTCGGGCTCGAAGCGAACCGGTCCGAGCAGATCTGCGAGATCTTCGGGGCCGATCGGCTGCGGCTCGTTCAAATCGCCCTCGGCGACCTTGCGCGCGACCTTGCGCGCGAGCCCACCGATCTCGCGCTCGAGGTTGCGCACCCCGGCCTCCCGGGTGTAGCTGCGAATCAGCCGCTGAAGACACGCATCGCTCAGCTCGAAGCCGAATTCCGCGAGCCCGTTTTGCTCCCTCTGTCGCGGAACCAGGAAGCGCTTGGCGATCTCGACCTTCTCTTCTTCGGTGTAACCGGGCAGCTCGATCACTTCCATGCGGTCTCGCAGGGCTGCGGGCACGGGGTCCATGATGTTGGCGGTGGCGATGAAGAGGATCTGCTGCAAATCGAAGGGGACTTCGAGGTAATGATCACTAAATGTCGAATTTTGCTCTGGATCCAGGACTTCCAATAGTGCGGAAGAAGGATCTCCCCGAAAGTCGGTACCCACCTTGTCGACCTCGTCGAGCACGAAGACCGGATTCCGGGTGCCCGCCCGCCGGATGCCCTGGACGATGCGCCCCGGCAGCGCACCCACATAGGTGCGGCGGTGGCCGCGGATCTCGGCCTCGTCGCGCACGCCACCGAGCGAAATCCGCTCGAACTTGCGGCCGAGGGCCCGGGCGATCGAACGCCCCAGCGAGGTCTTGCCGGTCCCGGGCGGTCCCACGAAGCAGAGAATCGGCCCCTTCAGATCGCGCTTCAGCGAGAGCACCGCGATGTACTCGACGATCCGGTCCTTGACCTTGTCGAGGCCGTAGTGGTCTTCGTCGAGGATGGCCCGCGCCCTCTCGACATCGAGGCTGTCCTCGGAAGATTTCGCCCACGGCAACTCGACCATCCACTCGAGGTAGCTGCGAATCACGCTGTGCTCCGCGGCCGCCGGTGGCATTTGCGCGAGGCGATCGAACTCGCGGGTGGCCTGCTTGTAGGCCTCTTCAGGCATCCCCGCGGCCTCGATCCGCTCCCGGAGCTGCTCGATCTCGCTTTCGGTGTCCTCGCCCTCGCCGAGTTCCTGCCGGATGGCTTCGAGTTGCTGGCGAAGCATGTAATCGCGCTGGGACTTTCCGATGTCGCTTTGAACCTTGTCCCGAATTTCGCTCTCGACCTTGAACGCTTCGCGCTCGCGGACGACTTCAGCGAGCACACGGCGCAGGCGCTTCGGCACGTCCAGTTCGGCGAGAATGGCCTGTTTGCTCTCGACGTCGAAGTCGAGGTTCGAACCCACGAGATCCGCGAGCCTCGAAGGGTCGTCGATCGAACCCACCAGCACCTGCAGGTCGTCCGACAATCTCGCGCTCTCGGCCACCAGCCCGCCGAATTGCTGAGAGAGGTTGCGCACGAGGGCCGTCGTCTCGACGGAGTCCCGCTCACCCGTCTCTTCGAGCTCGCGGATCCTGCCGCGCAGGAAGGGGTCCGTCGCGGTGAACTCCTCGACCCGAGCCCGCGAAACGCCTTGCACGAGCAGGCGGTAGGAATCGTCTGGGAACTTCATCATCTTGGCAATGCGGATCACGGTCCCGATCCGATGCACGTCGTCTGGGCCCGGTGGGGCCTCGGCCTGTCCCTTGACGGCGACGCAAAGCAGCAACCGCCCCGGCGTCAGCAGCGCCTCGTCGATCAGCAGCTTGGAGCGTTCGGATCGAACGAGCAGTGGCGAAAGCAGAAACGGAAACAGCACGGTGTTCTTGAGCGGGAGAACCGGGAGAAGCTCCGGGATTTCGACCGAGCGCGACTCCTCGCCATCGCCGCTTTCGACCAGGACTTCGGCGCCCCCCCCCAGGTTGGGGTTGTCGTCGAGCGGAATCTCCAATGCTTCGTCACTCATGACCGGCCCCGTTGCTCGCGCCGTTTCGGATCGCCATCAGATTTCGACCGAAATGCGCCGCGGGCCCGTCTCGCTCTTGGGCAGGGTGACGGTCAAGAACCCATCCGTGATCTGCGCCGACACCGCATTGCGATCGAACGGAATCGGTATCCGCAGTCGCCTCTCGAAAGGTCCGGAGGCGATCTCCATCCGGTGCAGGCGTCGAACCTGCGAGCCGTCCGGTGCGAGCCGGATCCCGGCGATGATCAGGATCTGGCCGTCCACCCGGACGTTCAGGTTCTGGCTGTGAACGCCCGCAATCTCCACGCGAACCACGAGGGCCGTTTCGGTCTCGAAGATATCGACATCCGGCTGCCAGCTGTCGCCTCGGAGGCGATCGCCGAACTCCCCGAAGTGCTCGACCAGCGAATCCTGATCCTGTTCGCTCACGGGCGGGAGCCTCTCAGCTGTCTTCCTTTTGCTCCGTATACTCGGCATCCACGACATCGTCATCCGTCGCGGTGCCTCTGGAGTCGGCGCCGGGCTCGGGTCCAGCAGCCGGGCCTTCCGCTGCCTGGGTTTTGTAGAGCACCTCGGCGAGTTTGTGAAGTTCCTGCTCGACGCGCTGCGCGCCGGAAGCGAAGCGGGCCTGGTCGTCGCTCTCCAGATCCTTCTTGGCTTCCTCGATCGCACTCTTGAGCGCGCCCGAATCGGCTTCGGAAATCTTCTCCGCGTTCTCCTGCAAGAGCTTCTCGCCCTGGTAGATCATCGAATCGAGGCTGTTGCGCTTCTCGACCTTCTCGCGCTGGGCGTGATCCTCGCTCGCGTGCGCTTCCGCCTCGCGAATCATCCGATCGATCTCTTCCTGCGCGAGGCCGCCGCTGCCCTCGATGCGAATCGACTGCTCCTTGCTGGTCGCCTTGTCCTTGGCGGATACCGACAAGATGCCGTTGGCGTCGATGTCGAAGGTCACCTCGATCTGGGGCACGCCGCGCGGCGCGGGCGGAATTCCATCGAGGATGAAACGGCCGAGCGTTCGATTGCCCGAGGCCACTTCTCGCTCACCCTGCAACACGTGAATCTCGACCTGGGGCTGACTGTCCGACGCCGTCGAGAAGATCTGTGAGCGCTTCGTCGGGATCGTCGTATTCTTTTCGATCAGCTTGGTGGTGACCTGCCCATAGGTTTCGATACCGAGTGAGAGCGGCGTCACGTCGAGCAGCAGGACGTCCTTCACGTCGCCCGCGAGCACACCACCCTGGATCGCCGCACCGATCGCGACGACTTCGTCCGGATTGACGGTGCGATTGGGCTCGCGCCCGAAGAGTTCCTTCACCTTCTGCTGAACCAGCGGAATCCGCGTCGATCCACCGACGAGAATGACCTCGTCGATCTCCGAGGCCGAAAACCCCGAGTCCGTAATCGCCTGGCGACAGGGCGCGAGGCTCCTGTCCACCAGGTCTTCGACCAGCTGCTCGAACTTCGCACGCGTGAGCTTGAGCGTGAGGTGTTTGGGACCGGACTTGTCGGCGGTGATGTACGGCAGGTTGATATCCGTGCTCTGCGCCGACGAAAGTTCGTGCTTCGCCTTTTCTGCGGCTTCGCGCAGCCGCTGCAGCGCCATCGAATCCTTGGAGAGATCCAGACCCTGATCCTTCTTGAACTCGGCGATCAGATAGTCGATCACCCGCTGGTCGAGGTTGTCGCCACCCAGGTGGCTGTCCCCGTTGGTCGCCTTGACCTCGACCACGTTTTCGCCGACTTCGAGGATCGAGATGTCGAACGTGCCGCCACCAAAATCGTAGACGGCAATCTTCTGGTCTTCCTTCTTGTCCAATCCGTACGCGAGCGCCGCAGCCGTGGGCTCGTTGATGATCCGCTTGACGTCGAGGCCCGCGATCTGGCCGGCATCCTTCGTCGCCTGGCGCTGGGCGTCATTGAAATACGCGGGGACGGTGATGACCGCGGCGGTCACCTCGCCGCCGAGTTGGGATTCCGCGGCAGCCTTCAACTTCTGCAGGATCATGGCGGAGATTTCCGGCGGCGAATAATGGGTGCCGGAGACGTTGACCTCGGCCGTTCCCTCCTTGCCTTCGACGACGTCGAAGGGCACGAGGCTGATCTCTTCGGGGACTTCGTTGAGTCGCCGGCCCATGAACCGCTTGATCGAGTAGATGGTCCCCTTCGGGTTCGTCACCGACTGGCGTCGGGCGATGGCGCCGACGAGTCGCTCACCCTCTTCCGTGAATGCGACGACGGAGGGGGTCGTGCGCCCGCCCTCGTCGTTGGTGACGATCGAGGGCTGACCGCCCTCCATCACCGCCACCGCAGAATTGGTGGTTCCGAGATCGATTCCGATGATTTTGCCGGTATTTGCCATGTTCGAATCCTGCCTCCCCGGATGTTCCGGATTCCTGCCGTAGAGGCCGTCAAAGCTTGACCCGCGACTTCGGTTGTCAATGGCCGACGCAGGGGAAAAGGCGTGATTTCCCGCGATCGGCCGGCTCCGCCCTGGGGATCGCCCGCTGCGGGTCCCGAGCGGAACGCCCCGTTCTCGAACGGTGTCCCAAAGGCTCGCGGGGCGATCTGCCGATAGGGGCATGCGGTCTTGTAACTGCTTGAAATCGCGACGGAAGCACTGTAAGCCAACCGGCTGCCAGGGTATACTGATCGGCCTTGCCGCAACCAGAGCGCCCGGCAGCGGGCGGAGGGGACGAAACATCTCATGGTCCGATACCTGGGCTGGCTCGCCAATACCGTGCTCTTCACGCTCTGTTGCTTCCTGGTGGCCGATACCGCAAACGCGATCATCGCCGCGCTGCTGAGCCAATCGCCGGCGCGGGCGATCGAATCGGGGCCGCGCAGCGGTCTGCAGAGTCGCAGCTGGAACGACCGGCAGCAGATCACCCAACGCAACCTCTTCCACTCCGCCAAACTCGCCGCGTCGGAGAGTGCACCGAGTGCGCCCACCAACGAGGAACTCACGGAAACCAAGTTGCCGCTGAAACTCTGGGGAACCATCGCAGCAGACGATCCCGCGCTCTCGTGGGCATCGGTCGAGGAAACCGGCAAGGGCGTCATCGCGGCGGTTCGGGTGGGCGATAAAATTCAGAGCGCGACGATCGTCGGAATCGAGCGTCGACGTGTCGTGTTGCTCGAAAACGGCAGCCGCCGATCGCTGAGCCTCGACGACGACGATGCCGCGGGCGCCTCGCTGGCGAGTTCCAAGCGCAGCAAGCCGTCGACCCGACAGACGTCTTCCCGATCCTCGAGGCGCACGAGTGCCCGAACCCCGCGAAAACCCGCGGGCGATACAAGAGAAAAGCCGGAGGGAAATCCCTCCAGCCTCTACTCCCAGGCGAGAATCGTCCCCAAGATCGACCCGGAGACGAATCAGGTCACGGGCCTCCAGCTCAGCGCGATCCAGTCGGGGAGCGCGTTTGAAGCGGCCGGGATCGAAAACGGCGCGGTGATCACCGAAATCAACGGGGTTGCCGTCAGCGACATCGGTGCGAGCCCTAAGATTATGTCCGCGCTGACCGATTTGGATGAGGTACCAGTGGTCACCATGGACGAGAACGGTGTCGCGAAACACCACGTGATCTCCACGCGCTGATGGGGAATCGAACGGAGCATGCAGAAGCCGAAATGGGAAGGGATGCGAACGTCATGACCTGGCGCTTTGGAATGCTCGCGGCAGCGGTGTTGACCGCCGCGCTGCTGGGTCTCGACTCGGGGACGGCTCGCGCAGACGATCTGGCTCGATCCAAAGCGGCTGAAGAGGACGACCTCGTCCAGCTCGACTTCAACGACGCGGAACTCACCACGATCATCGACGCGATCTCGAAGATGACCGATCGGAATTTCATCTACGACGAACGCGTGCGGGGCAAGGTCACCATCAAGTCTCCCACCCGGATCAGCCGGAAACAGGCCTACGCGGTCTTCGAGTCCGTCCTCCAGGTGAAGGGTTTCACGACCGTCGAAACGCCGGGCGGCGCCTTGAAGATCATCCCGGTGCGAGACGCCAAGCAGAGCAACATCGAGACGACGAAGACCGCACTGGCGCCCCCGAACACCGACCGCTTCGTGACGCGGCTGATCCCGCTGCGTTACATCGACGCCGATTCGATCACCAACACGCTGAAATCGCTCGTCTCGAAGGACGGCAGCATCGAGGCCTACGAGCCGACCAACATGGTCATCCTGACCGAATCCGCCACGAACATCCGCCGCCTGCTGGCGATCATGGAAGCGATCGACATCGAGACCTACCAGGACGAGCTCGCCATCTTCAAGATCGAACACGCGGACGCGCCCACCCTCGCCGAACAGGTCTCCGAAATCTACGGCGCCGAGGTCTCGTCGACGCGCTCGACTCGACCCAGTTCGAGCCGGCGAACCAGCCGGAGTACGGCGAGTAGCAAGACTACGGATCGGTCGGGCGGCGGCGCGGTCGGGCACGACAAGGTTCGACTGATGACCGACGAGCGCACCAATTCGGTGATCGCGCTGGCGCCCCGCGCCCAGATGCAGGATGTGCGCA